>JAFXLD010000076.1 GCA_017531385.1 Clostridia bacterium | reverse complement strand
AAGGGTAAAACGGTGTGAAATCGTATAAAGGGATAAGGTGAGCAGATTGCGAAAAACCCTTTATTTTCAAGGCTTTTAGAGGAATTCATTAACGCCCTACAATAAGCGATAATGATTTAAGAAAAGTTTGTTTTCAAATTCTGATTTATCGCAACAAAAAATCCGCTGTCCGGCTGACAGCGGTTATTTTTCATTCAACTGTTTTTACAATGCCCTTATTTTCTCTGTCTGCAGGCAACTCACAATCGGCATAACCGATTGCGGCACAGCCAAAACAGATATGATTTTCAGGAATACCTGCTTCAGTCATAATTGCTCTGACTTCCGTCTTATCATAACAATCCCTGAGCTGATTTATCCACACAGAGCCGACACCGAGAGAATGCGCAGCAAGAAACATATTCTGGAGCACACAGGCTGTGTCAACAGCACCGTGACGGTAATCTTCGGGCACTGTTACAACAATAAAAACGGGAGCACCATAAAATCTGTGATAATCAGGTCTGTCAAGTGCTTTTCCTACTGCCTTCTGTAATCTTTCAAGCATATCTTCATTTTTTATAACAGTCAATTGCCAGTACTGGGTATTCATAGCACTCGGTGCATAAAGAACTGCTGTTATTATATCATTAAGAACATCTTCGGGAATTGCCTTTGATGAAAATTTCCTGACACTTCTTCTTGTTACAATATTTTTAAGAATTTCGTTCATTTTCATTCCTCCTTGCATATATTTTACCATTACAAATTAAATTTTTCAACATGAAAAATGACTGCCAAATATTAAATAAATTGTAAATTATTATTGAAATTTTTAAATTTTTATGGTAAAATTAGATAAAATTTTGATGTAGGAGTAGATATATATGAATAAATCACAATTTATTTTCAAAGCTATAGATGTTGTATTTGAGAAATCTCAGAATCCTTTTAACTTTGATAATATTTACTGCGTCAAAGATATTGCATACAGTGATGACGATAAAAAATTTACTTGCGGTGACTTTTATTTTGACCCCATGATACTCAAAGACGGCAAAAAACATCCGATAATTTTAAACATTCACGGTGGCGGATTTGTCATGGGTGACAAACAATACAGAAAAACTCTCAGTGAATTTTATGCCAGCAAAGGCTATTTTGTATATAATATCAATCACAGATTACCCCCTGCAACTGATATTTTCGGTTGCATAAAGGACTCAATAAACGCGGCTAATCACATCAACAAACTTGCTGAAGAATACAGTATTGATCTCGACAAAATTGTTATTACAGGTGATTCATCCGGTGCTTATCTCGCATCATACATTGCCGCAGTTAAATTCAATCCTGAAATTGCAGATAAAGTCAATGTACCGAAAGTCGATATCGATATTGCAGCATTGCTTCTTCACAGCGGTCCGTACAACATGGAAGCCATGGTTATGGAAGAATTACCGTTGGGGCTTGTTCCGGAGCTTGCTTCAATGCTTGTGGGATATCAGCTGAAAGAAGATCTGAGTGACATCAAAGACTATAAATATTTTGAATATATGTCACCTATCAATTTTGTAAATGACAATTGGTGCCCCACATTCATATCATGGTCTGATACAGATGTTGTATGTCCCAATCAGGGCAGACCCATGGCAGAAACCCTTATGAAACACTGCCCGAAAGTGGCAACATTCTATGCAGAAGGTATCATGAACGGTCACTGTTTCCATCTTTCAATAAAGAAAGAAAAATCAATGCAGTGTCTTGAAAACAGCATAAAGTTCTGTGAAAGTGTTTTTGAAGAAAAAGTAACAAAATAAAAACAACAACAAAACCGTCGGGAAACCGACGGTTTTAACATTTATACAGCTCCTGCAACAGCAGGTTTATCTTTTTTGTCTGACTTTCTTGTCACATCATATTCAATTACAGGTGCATCACCGTCAGTGATACAGTTTTTTGTAATTGTTACTCTGCAGATAGTTTCATCTGACGGAACAGAGAACATGATATCAAGAAGAGATTTTTCTATAATTGATCTCAGACCTCTTGCGCCTGTTTTCTTTTCAAGAGCCATTTCGGCAACTGCCTCAAGTGCATCATCGGCAAATACAAGCTCAACATTATCCATTGCAAAAAGCTGAACATACTGCTTTACAATGGAATTTTTAGGCTCTTTCAGAATTCTGACAAGTGATTCAAGATCAAGATTTTTCAGCGGAGCAATAACGGGAACACGGCCCACAAGCTCAGGAATAAGGCCGAATTTGATTATGTCATGAGGAGTTGCCTGCGACATGATATAATCCGAATCAATTTCTGATTTTGCTTTAACTTTTGCCTCAAAACCGATAACGGAGTTACCCATACGCTTTTCGATAATCTTCTCAATGCCGTCAAAAGCACCGCCGCATATAAAGAGAATATTGGTGGTATCGATCTGGATAAATTCCTGCTGCGGATGTTTTCTTCCACCCTGAGGAGGCACATTTGCAACAGTGCCTTCAAGAATTTTAAGAAGTGCCTGCTGAACGCCTTCACCGCTTACATCTCTTGTGATAGACGGGTTTTCGGAACGTCTTGAAATCTTGTCGATTTCATCAACATAAATAATACCCTTTTCTGCACGTTCAATATCGAAATCAGCAGCCTGAATCAGACGAAGAAGTATATTTTCAACGTCTTCACCGACATAACCTGCTTCCGTAAGTGTTGTTGCATCTGCAATAGCAAAAGGTACATCAATAATTTTAGCAAGTGTCTGTGCAAGCATGGTTTTACCTACACCTGTAGGTCCGAGCATGAGAACATTACTCTTCTGAATGTCCACATCACAGTCTCCGCCGTAATATATTCTCTTATAATGATTATAAACAGCAACAGAAAGTGCTGTTTTTGCACCGTCCTGTCCGATCACATATTCGTCAAGTTTTTTCTTGATTTCAGCAGGTTTCGGAAGATCTCTTTTTGCAACATTCTTGCTCTTCTTCTCTTCATAAAAAGCATCTTCTTCAACTATAGCGCTGCAAAGGTCTGTACATTCATTGCAGATAAAAACATTGTTCGGTCCTGCAATAAGCTTGCGGACCATTTCCTGCGGTTTACCGCAAAATGAGCAACAAACCGATTTATCTCTTGAATTTCCATTCTTAGCCAAATGTAATTCACTCCTTAGGGTGACGGGAATAAAGCGAACCCGTTTTTTACAGGCTGATTTCCGTCAATCCTTCGTTAAAATACTCGCAAATCCGTCAGGATTTGCTGCGTTTTGTGCCTTGTCTTGCCAAAAATCCACACTGTAAAAAATCTTCGACCTTAAAACGAGAAATTTTTATTGGATTTTTGGTATTGAGGATGCAGGAAGGCTGTCGCCTTTCAAATTCGAAATGCCGAAAAAGCTTAAAAATAGCCGTTTTAAGGCTGGTTCGGATTATTCCCGTCACCCTAACATAAATAATCGGGCAAACCTTTGTGATCTGCCCGATCAAAAATTATCTGTGTTTTATTACCTTATCAACAAGTCCGTATTCAAGGGCTTCCTGAGCTGTCATGTAATTGTCACGCTCAGTATCTCTGTAAATCTCTTCAATTGATCTGCCTGTGTTTTCAGCAAGAATTCTGTTGAGATTTTCTTTTGTTTTAAGAATCTGTTTTGCAACGATTTCAATATCAGTTGCCTGACCCTTTGCACCGCCGAGAGGCTGATGAATCATAACAAGGCTGTTGGGAAGAGCAAATCTCTTACCCTTCGCACCGCTTGACAAAAGGAATGCACCCATCGAAGCAGCCATGCCCATACAGATTGTTGAAACATCACACTTGATATACTGCATTGTATCATAAATAGCCATACCTGCGGAAACAGAACCGCCGGGGCTGTTGATATAAAGGCTGATATCTTTATCCGGATCCTGACTTTCAAGGAAAAGAAGCTGAGCAACAACAAGGCTTGCTGTTGCATCATTCACTTCATCTGAAAGAACAATAATTCTGTCATTAAGCAAACGTGAAAAAATATCATAAGCTCTTTCGCCTCTGTTTGTTTGTTCAATGACGGTAGGTACCAATGCCATATAATAACCTCCTTAGACTCTTAAATTATAGGACGCTTGTTAAGTAAATATTCAGATTATTCAGCAGTTTCTTCTGCGGGAGCTTCCTCTGCAGCTTCTTCTGTCTTCTTTGTTGTTTTCTTTGTTGTTGTCTTCTTTGCAGCAGTCTTTCTGGGCTTTGTTGCCTTTGCACTGTCTACGATAAGGTCAATAGCCTTTCTTGATGTGATATCATTCTTAGCTGTCTTTTCAGAAACAACTTTCTTGATTTCTTCGATAGCCATACCGTAGCCGTCTGCAAACTTCTGATAGTGAGCATTGATCTCTTCTTCAGTTGCATCAAGACCTTCTGTTGCAACGATCTTTTCGATAGCAAGCATAAGCTTGACATCTTTTGCAGCCTGCTCTTTGTACTGTTCTCTTACAACTTTTTCATCCATACCTGTGTACATAAGGTATGTCTTGAAATCAAGACCCTGCATACGGAGTCTGTAATCCATATCCTGAATCATATCGTCGATTGCTTTTTCAATCATACATTCAGGGATTTCACCCTTAACTGATTCAGCAACCATATCAAGAAGCTTTGACTCGAATGCTCTGTCAGCATTAGCCTGCTTAGCTTCTGTCATGTTCTTTTCGATATCAGCCTTGAGTTCATCAAGAGTATCAAATTCGCTGATATCCTTAACAAATTCATCATCAAGTTCGGGAAGCTCTCTTACCTTTATGCCGTGAAGCTTGATTTTGAAAACAACAGGCTTACCTGCAAGATCTTCTGCATGATATTCTTCGGGGAATGTTACATCAATATCAAATTCTTCACCGATGTTATGACCGATGATCTTCTCTTCGAAACCGGGAATGAACTGACCGCTGCCGATTGTAAGGTCAAATTCTTCTGCCTTACCGCCGTCAAAAGCAACGCCGTCATTGAAACCTTCGTAGTCTATTGTTACGATGTCACCGTCTGCAACAGCTCTGTCGTCAACGTCAACGATTCTTGCATTGTCATCCTGCTTTTTCTTGAGCTCTGCTTCAACTTCTTCAGCTGTAACAGCAACTGCTTCTTTTTCTGCCTTGAGACCTTTGTATTCGCCAAGTTCGATTTCGGGCTTAACTGTAACTTTGCATGAAAGTTCAACACCGTCTTTGCCTACTGACTTGATGTCAAAATCAAAGGGATTGTCTACGGGATCAATACCTGCTTCTTCAACAGCAGCTTCGTATGCTTCGGGGAATGCGATTTCAAGTGCATCATCATAGAAAACGCCTTCGCCGTAATACTTTTCGATAAATGCTTTGGGAGCCTTGCCCTTTCTGAAACCGGGAACAGTGATGTTCTTCTTAACCTTATTGTAAGCCTTTACATTTGCATCAGCAAAAGCTTCTGCACTGATTGAAAGCTCAATGGTTACTTCGTTAGTACCGGTTTTTTCACATGATTTTAAACTCATTTAAATTTTCCTCCATTCTCACATTAACATGAGATGATATATTTTAACTTTTACATTATAACAAACAATTCAAAAAATTTCCACTGTTATTTGAAAAAATATGAAGAATTTACAGCATTTTTTTATTGTTTTTCTATCAATTTTGGACAAAATTTTAACCAATCACCCGATATAAGTGAAAACTTTATGTTATCTCTTTCAAAATGATCATACTTCCCTGTTGTTTCACCGTGAATATGACCGAAATAACAGCGTTTTATCTTATATTCCAGCAGAACGGAATACAGCTCTTCACAAACCCTGTCATCAAAAACCGGAGGATAATGCAGAAAAACTATAGGTTCTTTTCCGTTTTCAAGTCCGCTTTCAATTGAACGGATAAGTCTCTGCCTTTCACGAAGAATAACTTTTTTGTCACTTTCGGGAGAATCGTAAAACCATCCTCTTGTTCCGCATACAGCATAATCACCGAAACTGAAAGAATTATTGAAAAGAATGTCAATTGTGGAAAAATCATTCTCTTTAAGATAATTATTCATCTTATTGAGGGTTGTCCACCAATAATCATGATTGCCCTTCAAAAAAATCTTTCTGCCGTTGAGTTCATTGATAAACTTGAAATCTTCATAACATTCAGAGAGCCTCATTGCCCAGGAAATATCACCGTTTATAACGACAGTATCATTCTCCGAAACGACGGCATTCCACTGTTTTTCAAGTCTCTGAACATAGTTATCCCAACCCTTGAAAATATCCATGGGTTTGTCTTTTCCGAATGATAAATGTGTATCACCGATACCGAACAGATTCATTTTACCGTCTCCTTTC
Organism: Clostridia bacterium; assembly: GCA_017531385.1. GTDB lineage: Bacteria > Bacillota > Clostridia > Oscillospirales > Acutalibacteraceae > UBA1081. The sequence goes on along the minus strand of JAFXLD010000076.1, from coordinate 17,483 downwards.
CGGAAAATTTTTCTATAAATATAATCACGCAATCTGTTTATAATAACAGCAAGAGATGTCTCTTTAATATACAGCCTACGGGCAAAAAAAGGTGATTGAATATGATGGAAAACAAAATCAAATGCGAAGTAAAAAACTGCATTTATCACACCACACAGGATCATTGCACAGCATCATGTATTGAAGTCGGCAACAGAAATGCCTGTGAATGCGGCGAAACAGTCTGCAACACTTTTGAACTTAACGATAAGGCAGTTAAGGGCTAATTCAATCAGCAAAGAGGACGGTAAAACACCGTCCTCAGATTTTTTTAGTTAATACCGAGCATATCGAAAACTACGTTTCTCATGCTGTCTGCATCTTTTTCACATACGTTATTGAATCGAACTTCTTTGCTTTCAAGACCTCTGAGCTGTTCGGGAGCGATAACGCCTGTCTTTTCTTCAAGCTGTGTGAGCATTGAGAATTCATCACCGTCTGCACTACCTTCAAGAGCTGTGAGAACACTTGCACAGAACTTGTAAGGACTTGCTGTTGATGCAACAACAACTGGTGTCATATCACCTGTTTCCTTGCGGTAATCTTCGCATACCTTGACAGCAACTGCAGTATGAGTATCGCAAAGATAGTTGTATGTGTCATAAACTTCCTTGATAGTTGCCTTTGTTTCCTCATCATCACAGCAACCTGCAGAATAAAGAGCCTTGATTTTTTCAAGAACATCTGCGGAAACTTCGAATGTGCCGTTGTCCTTGAGTGAACCGTAAAGTTCTCTTACAGCTGCATCGTCTTCACCGTGAAGAGTGAACATAAGTCTTTCAAGGTTTGATGAAATAAGAATATCCATTGAGGGGGAAATAGTAGCGAAGAAGCTTCTGTTTCTGTCGTACTTACCTGTTGTGATGAAGTCTGTGAGAACATTGTTTGCGTTTGAAGCGCAGATAAGCTTATTTATAGGAAGCCCCATCTTCATTGCATAGTTAGCAGCAAGAATATTACCGAAGTTGCCTGTGGGAACAACAACATTGATCTTGTCTCCGAGAGCAATCTTGCCCTGCTTCAGCATATCGCAGTAAGCAGAGAAATAGTAAACAATCTGAGGAACAAGTCTGCCCCAGTTGATTGAGTTTGCAGATGAAAATACAAGATTATTCTTTGCAAAAACTTCTTTGATCTGAGCATCTGTAAAGATTGTCTTAACGCCTGTCTGAGCATCGTCAAAGTTACCGTTGATAGCACATACACCGACGTTGTTACCTTCCTGTGTACACATCTGACGCTTCTGCATGGGGCTTACACCGTCATTGGGATAGAATACAAGAATCTTTGTTGAATCAACATCCTTGAAGCCTTCGAGAGCAGCCTTGCCTGTGTCACCTGAAGTTGCAACAAGAATAACAATTTCCTTATCCTTGAGAGTTTTCTTTGATGAGCCGATAAGAAGGTAAGGAAGAAGCTGAAGAGCCATGTCCTTGAAAGCACATGTAGGACCGTGCCAGAGCTCAAGAATATTAACGTTATCATGAAGATTTACAACGGGAGCAACTTCATCACTTGAGAATTTGCCGTCTTTGTAAGCACCTTCAACGAATGATGCGATTTCCTCGGCAGTAAAATCTGTAAGATAAAGACCGAGCACCTTTTTTGCTCTTTCGATATATGACATATCTTTCATTGAAGCGATAAAATCAAGGTCAATCTGAGGAATTTCGCAGGGTACAAAAAGTCCGCCTTCCTCTGAAATGCCTTTTGTGATTGCTTCAGCAGATGTCACTTTAAGAGATTTGTCTCTTGTTGATGTATAAAACATTCGGATTACATCCTTTCACACATAAAAATCACATTATAGTATAACAGACCTGTTTTATTTTGTAAATAGAAGATTTGCAAAAAATCTGTCTGCATTTACAAAAAATATTTTATCAAGAAGCTTTTCATCAAATCCGTGAATATTCAGATAATCATAAAGCCCCTGCAGTTTTTCAATTCCTGCAAGATCGGGATTGATATCACAACCGTCAAAATCAGTCCCCATTGCAACAACATCTTCACCGCCGATTTCGATGATTTCACTCATATGACGAAGAACAGCATCAAAAGAATTGTCTTCATTTCCGAGAAGTTTTTCCCAGAGATTGATGCCGATAACACCTTTATGCTCTGCAATAATTCTTATCTGTTCTTCCGTAAGATTTCTGTGTCTTGCTTTGTAATTATCAACTATATCAACACATGAATGTGAAGCCATAAACGGTTTTTCCGCAATATCGGCAATGTCATAGAATCCTTTCTTTGAAAGATGTGAAACATCAGCTGCTATACGGAGTTTTTCCATTTCCTTTATTGCTTCTCTGCCGAATGGTGTCAACCCGATATCTTCATCATCAAAACAACCGCTTGCAAGCTCATTTCTGCCGTTCCATGTAAGGGTAATAAGCTTTACACCGCAATCTGCAAGATGATGTAAACCTTCAATGGTGCCACCCATACCTGCTCCGCCTTCAACGGAAAGAACAGACCTGACTTTTGTGTTTTTTCTTTCGGAATATTCACTTATACCGTTTTCGGAAAGCTGTTTTCTGTAATATGTATATACCCTGTCAAAATAATCGGTTGCGTCTTTTCCTCTGTATTCATCGGGAATGAAAATCGCAAAATCCTGAACATATTCCGTCAGATACTCTGCCCTGTCAAGAGAAATATGACCGTCATTTTTCGCAAGATTTTCATTTTTCTTTTCGAGTTCTGTTATCGTATCGCAATGCAGATCAAATAATCTCATACTCTCACCTTAAAAAGCATTTTCAGTATGCCTTATTTTATATTGTTTTTCGCACAGTACAACTTCAATTATATCAAATCTTATATTCTTTTTGCATTTTGTTGCTGAAATAAACGCTGCAGCAGTGCTTTTCACATTTTCCTCTTTTGCAGAGTCAACAGCAAAAGCAGGATCAAAATAAGCTCCGTCTTTGCGTGTTTTGACTTCCACAAAACATACTGTATCACCTGAATCGGCAATAATATCTATCTCACCGCTTCTTGACCTGAAATTTGCGGCGATTATACAGTATCCTTTATTTCTCAGATACCGTGCCGCATATATTTCACCCAGAAGTCCTGTTTTTCTCGGTTCTGCAATCATTTATCAAGAATCTTTTTAAGAAATGATCGACGATGATCAGGCAATATACCATACTGTTCAATCATTTCATAATGAAGCTTTGTTCCGTAGCCTTTATGCTGTTCAAATTTGTATTCGGGATGTCTTTCAGCAAGTTCTTTCATATATCTGTCACGGCTGACTTTTGCAAGAATTGAAGCGGCTGAGATTGAAATTGACTTTGAATCACCTTTGACAAGTGTCATTTCTTCATAACCTGTATTCGGCTTTCTGTTGCCGTCAACAAGCACAAGGTCGGGCTTTACTCCCATTGCTTCAACGGCTCTTTTCATTGCAAGAAATGTTGCGTTGAGAATGTTGATTTCATCAATTTCCTTTTCTGTTGCAAAGCCTATACCGTAAGCTGTTGCATTATCTACAATTATATCAAAAAGTGTTTCCCTTTTCTTTTCGGTCATTTTCTTTGAGTCATTTATGCCCATATCCTCAAGACCGTCGGGAAGAATTACAGCCGCAGCATAAACAGGCCCTGCAAGAGGTCCTCTGCCTGCTTCATCCACTCCGCAAACGATTTTATAACCGTCTGCATGAGCCTGATTTTCAAATTCGTATGTCATTTTACCCACTCCAATGTCATTCTGCCGAGTTTACCGCCTCTGTATTCATCAAGCACGGCAATCGAAGCTCTCATTGTATCAATCTCACCGCCACGGATCATCATACCTCTTTTTTTGCCGATGAGTTCGAGGATTTCCCAGGCTTCAAGATCATTAAAATCATCAATTTTGTATCTTTCTCTGAGTCTGTCCGGATAGTTATCTTTCATGACCTGCAAAAATCTGACGGCAAGAGTTTCGATATCAAGAATCTGATCCTTTACACCGCCTGTAAATGCAAGTTTATCGCCGACTTCAGGATCTTCAAACTTAGGCCACAGAACTCCGGGAGTATCTAGCATCTCAATGCCTCCGCCTATAACAAACCACTGATTGTTTCTCGTAACACCTGCTCTGTCTTCAACTTTGGCTTTTCCGCCTGCCCCCATTTTGTTGATAAATGAAGATTTGCCGGTATTTGGAATACCCACAACCATTATTCTGAGTGTTTTTCCGGGCATACCTTTTTCTTCATTACGCTTGATTGTATCTGCAAGAACCTCTCTTACAAGAGGTCTGAATTTATTGAGCCCCTTACCTGTCCTGCAATCAACCTCAAGTGAAGCGGCACCTTTTTTTGCATAATAATCTATCCACTGTTTTGTGGCATTGGAATCTGCAAGGTCTGCTTTATTGAAAAGAATTATTGTAGGTTTACCCTGTATAAGTTCATCTATTTCGGGGTTTTTACTGCTTTCGGGTATACGGGCATCAAGAAGCATCGTTACAGCGTCAACCTGTCTGAGCTGTTCTTTGATAAGCCTTCTTGTTTTTGCCATATGTCCGGGAAACCATTGCACATGCTGTTTGATAGCGTCTGCCATTTTACCACTTCCTTCTAAAAAAGAGGGCTGAAGTACAGCCCCCGGGTATTAATCTTCGTAAATCCTGAATTTTGCCGTATCAAATCCGGTATCACCGGAAACCACTCTGTAAAGAGCTTTTCCGAGAACATAACGTTCATCAATAAAGCCAACAAGAGATGAACGGCTGTCTGTTGAATTATTTCTGTTGTCACCCATTACGAAAAGACAGTTTTCGGGAACCTGAATAGGATATTCGTTCAGATCCGAATAAGGTCTGTCAGTTGCGGGCTCTGCAATGTAATTTTCAGAAAGCTCAACCATACTGTCTTTTGAATTACCGACAAGAAGCTTGCCGTTTTCATAGTCAACATCGACCCACTGACCTTCTGTTGCAATAACTCGCTTTACAAGAGGCTCATTGAGAACACCGGGCTGAACAACGATTACAATATCTTTATATTCAAATTCACCGTCTGCCGTTGATGTAATAAGCCAGTCTTTATGTGAAAGAGTGGGCACCATTGAGGAGCCGTCAACACCGACAAGTCTGAATAAAAATGCAAATATAACTGCAATTGCAAAAACAGATGATACAGCCACAGATGCTATTTCGAATATATTTTCAACCAATTTGTTATAAAATTTCATTTAGTTCACCGTCAGTCATATATATTGAAATTACCATAAGGAAATAAACGCAAAACCGCTTTACCGAGTATGTAGTTTTCATCAACGAATCCGACTTTGTATGATCTGCTGTCCGTTGAATCATTTCTGTTATCACCCATTACAAAATAATGGTTTTCGGGAACCTGAACAGGATACTCATGCTGATCTTCAAACATCACTTCGTCCGTCAGGGATTTGATATACGGTTCATCAAGAGGTTTCATATCTTCTTTTGTGTCGCCGACATAGACAAGTCCTTCATCATATCTTACATCTATCCACTGCCCTTCTGTGGCAATGATCCTTTTTATAATCGGTTTACAGAGTTCTTCATTCGGTTCAACAACAACCACAATATCTTTGTATTCATATTCTGTTGCCATTGATGTTGTCAGAAGCCTGTCGCCACCTGAAAGAGTAGGCTCCATGGATCTGCCGTCAACAGTTGTAAGTCTGAAACCGAATGCAAGAATCAATACAACAGGTACGATAACACCGACGATAAACGATGCAGCTTCAAACACCATTGATGAAAATTTATTTTTCATGTTATTCACCATTATTACTCATAAATATTTCCGTCTGAAAAAGGAATTAATCTTGTTATTGCCTTTCCCACAATGCGGTACTCCTCAACAGCTTTTATAACTTTGCTTCGGCTGTCTCTTGATTCATTTCTGTTATCACCCATAACAAAAACACAGTCTTCGGGCACTGTATAGGGATAAGAAATTTCATTATCTTCCGGCTCAGACATTTCTGTTACATATTTTTCATCAATCGCCATACCGTCAACAATGACTTTTCCTGTTTTATAATCCACTTCAACGGTCTGATTTTCCGTTGCGACTATACGCTTTATAAGTGTTTGCTCATCATCAGCACTTATAACAACAATATCACCCTGCTTGGGAGTATAGTTCATTGTGTATATCAACAGCTTGTCATTGTCGTTAAGGGTCGGCGACATTGATTCACCGTCAACTTCGACCACCTTAAAAAACAGCACAAAGACAATAAATAATACAAACAAAAATCCGACTATACCATACAACCAGTGAAAAACGGAAGTCCAGGCAGTATCCGAAATTTCTTCTTTTTCGGTTTTCTTATGATAGTCATAATATATATAACCGTTTTTTCTGTCTTTCATAAAATCACCAACCGAAAAATTATACTTTTAAGCAAAAAAAGGGACATAACTGCCCCTTTTGCCCCGGAAAAAACTTATTTGATCTGTTCCTTAACCTTAGCTGCCTTACCAACTCTGTTACGGAGATAGTAAAGTTTAGCTCTGCGAACCTTACCGGTTCTTACGATTTCAACTTTAGCAACGTTGGGTGAGTGAACGGGGAATACTCTTTCAACACCTACACCGTAAGAAACACGTCTTACTGTGAATGTTTCAGCAACGCCACTGCCCTTGCGAGCAATAACTGTTCCCTCGAAAACCTGAATACGTTCTTTTTCGCCCTCACGGATTTTTACGTGAACCTTTACGGTGTCACCAACCTTGAACTGAGGTGCGTCAGCTTTGATGCTGTCCTGAGCAATAAGTTTCAATGCGTCCATAATTAACCTCCTGAATTTTTTCAGCCGTTCTTACACATTCTGCCAGAGGACCGACCGCTTTAATGTACGCTGTGCATTAATCGCCGTTTAGTGGTTTTAATCTCTAAACGCAAACGAACGCTTATATATAATATCACAACAAAATCAATAATGCAATAGTTTTTCTTTACTATTAATCACTTTTTTTGATGTATTTATTTATTCAAATGGTATAAGTTTATCGTCAAGAAGACGGAGTCGCACAATATTCAGCGGAACAATATCACTTTCAAGATATTTATTGAGTGCATCAAGAAGATTCATTGGATTTACATTCTTTGTGTTACCGCCGGGAAGAACAACATTCATGATAACCGCATCATCATTTTCGCTGAGTGAATATTTTTTTATATTTTCAGAAACATTTACTTCCTTGACTCTCTTTCTGCCATTGACCTTACCCATTTTTTCACAGACAAGCTCACCCGACTGCATTGCATTATCAAGCTTTGAAACGAGATTTTCTTCTTTTTCAAAATAAATCTCATACTCTGCAAAAGCAAGGTCATTCGACTTCATATAAGGCTCTGTGACCCTTGTCACTTTTATACCGACAGGCAGAACATTATTAAGACTTGCCATTATATCTGCATCTGTTATTTCGTCCTCAATTCTGATATCAAGCGGTTCATTGAGACCTTCCACACCCAAAGGCATGGGCTGTAAAAAATTGAGATAGGGATGAGGATTGAACCCTTCCGTATACCACAGAGGTATATTTGCACGTCTTACGGCTCTTGTCATACAGCGCATTATATCAAGATGTGAAACATATTTCACTCTGCCCTGTTTACTGAACCATATTCTTACACATCGCATCGCATTTACCTCCGTTCAGTTTATTTGCACCGCAGGCTGAACATTTTTCTCTGCACTGAGGTGTGGTTGCTGCTTCATAGGCTTTTTTACATTCATTTTCAAGATATTCTCTGCGGATACCGTAATCGAGGTGATCCCATGGAAGAACCTCGGAAAAATCTCTCTTTCTTGACGCGTAGAATGCAGGATCGATTCCGCACTCCTTAAAGGTTTCCATCCATGTATCAAATTTAAAATGGTCATCCCAGCTGTCAAATTTACAGCCTTTCTGCCATGCTTTCAGAATAACTTCACCGAGTTTTCTGTCACCTCTTGCAAATACACCTTCAAGGAAGCTTATGGGTATTTTATGAAATTTAAGCGTGACTTTCTTTGTTGTAACACTCTCTTTGAGATGCTCCTGCTTTGCCTCAAGCATTTCGGGAGTATCCTGAGCTTCCCACTGGAACGGTGTAAAAGGCTTGGGAACAAAAGATGATGCACTTACACTTACATTCACGCCTTTTCCCTTTGGCTTGTCCGGATTATAATAAAATGCGTTTACAACTTTCTGAGCAAGGCTTGCGATGCCTTCAACATCTTCCATTGTTTCTGTGGGAAGACCGAGCATAAAGTAAAGTTTAACGGCAGTCCATCCACCTGAAAAAGCCTTTTTAGATGTTTCAAGCACTTCTGCTTCCGTTACGTTTTTATTGATAACATCACGGAGTCTCTGTGTGCCTGCTTCAGGAGCAAATGTAAGACCGCTTCGTCTTACTTCGTTCAGTTTTTTAATAAGTTCTTCGGGAAAATTATCAACACGCAGTGACGGCAATGCAACATTGATTTTATCTTCCGTTGCCCAGCTTAAAAGTTCACTGAGAAGTTCGGGAAGCTTTGAATAGTCACTGCTTGAAAGCGAACAAAGTGAAATTTCATCATAACCCGATGAATCACAGAGCTTTTTGCAGTCCTCATTGATAACATCAACAGATTTTTCTCTTATTGGGCGATTGAGGAAACAAGCCTGACAGAAACGACAGCCTCTTGTACAGCCTCTGAAAATTTCGGTAACTACTCTGTCATGAACAACATCAATAAAAGGTACTACGAATTTATCGGGATAAAAAACTTTATCCATATCACTTATGATTCTCTTGGTAACTTTTATAGGTGCATTTTCCTTTGGAGTAACACATTTAACCGTACCGTCTTCGTTGTATTCAACATCATAAAGTGACGGAACATAGACACCCTGTATCTGTGCGGCTTTTTTCAGGAAATCCTGTTTACTTTCTCCATTCTTTTTACACTCTTTAAGCAGATCAAGAACATCATTCATCATTTCTTCACCGTCACCGAGCTGGAAAAAGTCAACAAAATCTGCCATCGGCTCGGGATTGCATGCACAGGCTCCGCCTGCCATGACTATGGGAGTAAGATCATGTCTGTCCTTTGAAAGCACGGGAAGACCTGCAAGGTCAAGCATATTGAGAAGATTTGAATAGCACAATTCATAAGAGAGTGAAAAACCGATTGCATCAAAATCCTTGATATAATCGCCGCTTTCAAGTGCAAAAAGAGGAATATTACGCTCACGCATAATATCTTCCATGTCCACATCGGGAGCAAAGACACGCTCACACCATGCGTCTTTCCTTGCATTGATAAGAGAGTAAAGAATCTTCATGCCGAGATTGGACATTCCTATTTCATAAGTATCGGGAAAGCAGAACGCATAACGCAGATCTACTTCATCTTTATTTTTTATAACTTCGTTTAGTTCGCCACCTGTGTATCTTGCAGGTTTCTGAACAGATCCAAGTATTTTTTCAACTTCTCTTTTCATCGGAACACATCCTTAAATTTATCACTTAATTATACTATTAATAAGATAAAATTGCAATAAAAATTTTTAACCGCGTAACATAAATTCTGACACAATAATTATCACAAGAAAAACAGAAAACAGAACAAAGGAAGTATTCACATAACCTGTAATAAGCGAAACAATCAGCACGGCAATAATCATTAATGCTGTTCCGATTTCAAGTGTGTTTATAACTTTTGATGCTTTTTCTTCATCAGCAGCCGATATAAAATTATAAATAAACCTGCCTCCGTCAAGTGTTTTTACGGGTAGCATATTAATGATAAATAACCCTGTATTTATTGCAAAGGGCAAACCAGTTATATCAATCAGTGCAAAAATAACCGAAAAAATCAGATTGACAAAAGGACCGCAAAGAGCAGTTATACATTCCTCACGGTATGACAGAGCAATATCGCTTTTTTCTATTCTTATTCCCATTACTCCGAGGGTTATTTTTTTTGGTTTCTTGCCAAAATGAACCAAAGCAAGGATGTGTCCTGCTTCATGGAGCGCAGAAAAAAGCACAGCACAGAAATAATTTGCACGCATATCACCGGAAAGAAAAAAAGCGGCTGCAGCAAGAAAAGGAATTCCTACTGAAAACCCGATATTTTTTATTTTAAATTTCATGCGCCGAAAAGCTCATATTCGGGATTTATTCTTATGTTATCCTTACGGATTTCAAAATGCAGATGATTTCCCGTTGAAGCACCCGTTGAACCGACTCTTGCAATTCTGTCACCGACGCTGACCTTTTCACCTTCATCAACACACAGAGATGAGCAATGGGCGTAAATCGTAACAGTGTTATTTGCATGAAGAATTTTCACATAATTACCATAGCTGTTGTCCCATGCAGAATCCACAACAATTCCGTCTGCAGCCGCATAAATGGCTTGACCGTAATCTGCCGCCATATCAAGTCCTGTATGCACGCCTGTTTCACCGCTTATGGGACTGAATCTGTAACCGAATGAAGATGTAATCACATACTCTTTCAGAGGTACTGACATTATAATTCCCGTATCAACATCATCAAAGCATATCCCCTCAAGTGTTTCAAGTGATGAAAACTCAAGGTCATTTCCGCCTGTGGGCAATTCTTCCTGTGTCGGTTCTTCACTTGTTTCCTCAGATTCGTTAAAAACCGCGGCAGTTTCTGTTTCTTTTTCATCAAAAAACACTTCTGCATAATTTTTAAAGGTTTTAAATGCATCGGAAAAATCTTCATAAGCAAAATCCGTTGCCATAAATTCAAGATATCCTGCTTTCATGAGCTGTGCAAATTTTCCGTCAGACCTTGCAGAGAACAGCATCAATGCAACAAGAATTGCACATACTATACTTTGTACGATCATAACTATTGTAAAAAAATCCTTTTTTTCTTTTCCTGTTTTAATTTTAGCCATTATTATACACCTCTTTGTGTAAAATATATGACAATCAGGAACATTTTAGAATTTTTTCAATAACAGCTATTGACAAAATATATGTGGTGGATTATAATGTGCTTGTAAATATACATATACAATATATTGTTTTCAGATATCTACTCGTTTTTCATATAAAACAATCCTTGAGAAAACAACAGACGGAAGTAAAATTCCGTCTGTTGTTTTTTAGATTTATTCTTTTGATATCATCTGATTACAATATCAGCATACACGGGATAGTGATCCGAAACGAATCTTCCGTCAACGCCTGCTGTTACAACTTTATAGACATTTGCATCGAACTTATCATTTACCATTACATAATCGAGGATTCTGCCTTCATTTTCAGCAGGTTTCAGATCATGGAATGTAAGATAATCCATTGTGTCTTCGGCTGTGTACTTTGTATCTTTAAGGGTGCCGTCAGCAACCATGCTTTCATAATGTTCCGTACCCTCTACGATATTCATGTCTGCTGTGAATACAACAGGCAGATCCTTATATTCCTTGGCTTTTTCAAGAATCATATCAACACTGTTTTTTCTTGCTTCTTCTCCCTGATGGTCAAAATGCGCATTGAGATGAACATATTTTTCACCTGTTTCTTTATTCTCAAGAACAGCCCAGGTGCAGATTCTTTTTATGTTGGCATCCCAACCCTTTGAGGGTTTTTCCGGAGTTTCCGAAAGCCAGAATGTGTCTGAATCAACAAGTTCATATTTATCCTTAAGATAGAAAACAGCGGAATATTCACCTGAATTCTTACCGTTCGATCTGCCTACACCGACATATGCGTATTTATCGCTGAGTTCTTTTTCGAGATACTTCATCCATGTAGGGGTTGCTTCCTGCACACCGAAAGAATCAGGCATACCTTTTCTTACAGTTTCGGCAACATAATATTCTCTGGCTTTTCTCGGAAGATTTTCAAGACCGAAGCAACGGACATTAAATGTCATAACACGGATTGCGCCCTCTGCTTTTTCTTCAAAATCAACAACCTGAGCAGGCTGAGCTTTTTTATTGAGTTCATCATAAATTTTCTCAGTGTCAGGCATAAAAATCGCAACTAATGCCGCAGCAGCAACAATGACACATACAGAAACGATTAAAATAATCTTTTTTGCTTTTGACATATAATCCCACCTTTGCTGTTATGCAATAACAATATCTGCGTATATCGGAAAATGGTCCGATACATAATTGCCGTCTATACCTGCTGTTACAACTTTATAAACAAGTGCGTCAAAATTATCATTGACCATAACAAAGTCAATTACGGAACCACGATGAATTATCGGCATTCTGTCATGATATGTAAGATAATCCATTGTATCATCAGCAATCATCTTTGTATCAACAAGACAACCCTCAGCAGTCATGCGGTTGTATTCCTCGGAACCTTCGGATATATTCATATCAGCAGTAAATACAACAGGCATCTCACCGAATTCTTTTGTTTTTGCAAGGATCATGTCAACACTGTTCTTTCTTGCCTCATAACCTGCATTGTCAAAATGAGAATTTATGTGAACATACTGCTCACCTGTTTCGTTATTCTCAAGAACTACCCATGTACAGATTCTGTTACTGCCTGCATCCCAGCCAAGTGAAGGCACATCGGGAGTTTCTGAAAGCCAGAAGTTGCCGCTGTCAACAGCAGTATATTTATCTTTCAGATAAAAAATTGCAGAATGTTCACCTGCGCTCACACCGTCATCACGGCCGATACCGACATGAGCATATTCATCGCTGAGTGCTTCTGTAAGATATGCCATCCATTCTGTTGTGGCTTCCTGAAGACCTACTGAATCAGGATGACCTTTTCTGATAGTTTCTTCAATCATGCCGTATCTGTCTTCTGCGGTCAGAGTACCGAGATCACCGTAACGGATGTTGAATGACATAACACGGATTGCATTTTCGTCTTTTTCCTCAAAATCTGCAATAACAGACGGTACAAAAAGTTTATCATGGATATCTGCTATTGTGCCGTTTATGTCTGAGAAAAATCCTGCAAGTGATGTTACAATTGTCATTATGACTGCAATAAATTTTGAAATTATTGACATATAAATTCCTCCTTTTTTACAATAATACATTATAACAATGGATTTATCAAGCGAAATGCAAAAATTTTCATAAAAAATGAAAATAATCTCGGTATATTTAACATTGATTTTTTTTGATATTTATGGTAAAATTTTTGATTGGAATTTAATTTTGAGAGGTTAAAAAATGGCTGATCTTAGAACAGAAATTAACAGAAGACGAACCTTTGCGATTATTTCACATCCCGACGCAGGTAAAACAACCCTTACCGAAAAATTCCTGCTTTACGGCGGTGCAATTCAGTCTGCAGGCTCCGTTAAGGGCAAAGCAAGTGACAAACACGCTGTTTCCGACTGGATGGAAATTGAAAAGCAGAGAGGTATTTCTATCACATCATCGGTTCTTCAGTTTGAATATGACGGATATTGCATAAATATTCTTGACACACCCGGACATCAGGACTTCTCCGAGGACACATACCGTACACTTATGGCAGCAGACAGTGCTGTTATGGTTATTGACGCTGCTAAAGGTATCGAGCCTCAGACAAGAAAGCTTTTCAAGGTCTGTGCAATGAGAAACATCCCGATTTTCACATTCATCAACAAGATGGACCGAGAAGCAAGAGATCCTTATGAGCTTCTTGATGAGCTTGAAACAGAATTCGGTATCGGCACTTATGTAATGAACTGGCCCATCAGCTGCGGCAGTAATTTCCGTGGTGTTTATGACCGAAACAAGCGTCATATTCTTGCTTTCAATGAGTTCCATGCAGGCAGAAGAAGAATTGAAGGTATCGAATGTGATATAAACGACACGGCAAAGCTTGACGAGCTTATCGGTGAGGACCTGAGAACAACTCTTGTTGATAACATTGAACTGCTTGACATTGCAAGCAATGATTTTGACATAGAAAGAGTCAGGAACGGTAAGCTTACACCCGTTTTCTTCGGTTCAGCTCTTAACAACTTCGGTGTTGAGCCTTTCCTGCAGAGCTTTCTTGAGATGACATCTGCTCCCCTTTCTCACAAAACAAACGAAACCGTTGTTGATCCCTTTGACGAGCATTTCTCCGCATTCGTATTCAAAATACAGGCAAACATGAACAAGGCTCACCGTGACAGAATCGCATTCATGAGAATCTGTTCAGGAAAGTTTGAAAGAGGCAAGGATTATCTTCATGTTCAGGATAACAAACTTATAAAACTTTCTCAGCCTCAGCAGATGATGGCTCAGGAAAGAGAAATAATCAATGAAGCTTATGCAGGCGACATTATCGGTGTTTTTGATCCGGGTATCTTCTCAATCGGTGATACAATCTGTGACCGTGATATGAAAGTAAAATACAAGGGTATCATGACATTTGCACCTGAACATTTTGCAGAAGTTGAACAGATTGATTCAATGAAACGCAAGCAGTTCTCAAAAGGCATGAATCAGATTGCACAGGAAGGTGCAATTCAGATTTTCTTCCTGCCGGAAACAGGTATGGAGCGAGTAATTGTCGGCGTTGTCGGTATGCTTCAGTATGAAGTCCTTGAACACAGAATGGAGTCCGAATACGGTGTTAAATTCCGCAGACAAAACCTTAATTATCAGGTAATCAAGAAAATTGTTTCTTCGCCTGTATCTCCCAAGGAGCTCGACCTTACAAACTCTATCTGGGTACAGGATGTAAAAGGCAGAGATTTCCTTATTTTTGCAGGTCAGTGGTGCGTTGACTGGGCACTTTCCCACAATAAAGGTCTTGAGCTTGACGACTTTGAAGACCTTGAAGTTCTGGAATAATATCTTTTTGCGGTTTCTGTTTATTGCAGAAACTGCTTTTTTTATTCTGCATACGTTGACACGGCACCATATTAGATGTTATTATATATAAAATGAGGTGATCATGTGAGCAAAAAGAGAGAAGATGAAGTAATTCTTGAAAATTCAGACATCTCCAATTTTGAATTTCATGACAGACGGTATGTAGGCAACAAAGAAACTTTTGCATATCTTCTTAATGACATATCAAATGTTTTCAACATAAACGGTTATAAAGACCGATTCATATGGGACGTTGTAAAAATTGACTTCAAGGTCAACGCTGTTGTAAATATATTTACAGGTGCATGGGATATAATCAATGACCCGCTTATCGGTACTCTCGTTGACAGAACAAGAACACGATGGGGCAAATTCCGTCCCTATATGCTCTTTTTCCAGATACCCCTGACACTAATCGGTACATTGTACTGGTTCATGCCATACATATTCCCGGCTTCGGCAGGTACATATATCCCTAAGCTGATTTTCTATTTTGCATTCAATGTTATCACAGAAACAGCAGGAACATTCACAAGTGTTGCAAAAACAGGTTACATGACAACCATAACGCCACACCCGAATGACCGAGCGAGACTGATAACAATGGCAGAGTTACTCACGGGTTACATGGGAGAAGACTTACCGGGCATCATCATGGGACTTCTCATTGACCTTATAAACAACAACATTCTTCCCATGCAGCTGAAAACTGCGTTCCTCGGAATGGGACTCTTTACAAACATTGCATCATGTATATTCACGTTCTATTTCTTTACTGTTTCAAGAGAAAGAGTTCCTCAGACTCTTGATATTCCCAACATAAAACAAGGTTTCAGGGCTGTATTCACAAACTACCCCATAATGCTTATGATCCTTGCAGATTTCCTGGGAATTTTCAGCATCAGCACAAGCACAAACAACTACTTTATCGATGTGCACGGCTCTGCAACATTGCTTACCATTCTCAATCTTCCCTCAAGCATGATCGGCAGTATCAGTTATGCATTTGTCAAGCCCATGCGTGCAAGGTTCTCATCAAAAGCTCTCTGGGTCGGTGAAGATCTGTATACAAGATTCTGGTGGTTACTGCTATTTGCATTCGGTAACATCAATAAGAATTACACAAAAACACTTCCCATGTGTATTGCATTCGGTATTCAGGCATTTTTCGACAAATGGGCTTTCGGTACAAGAAAAGTTATCAACGCTGAGCTCTACAACGAATCAATGGACTACTGCGAATGGAAAAACGGTTACAGAATGGAAGCTACAATCGGTGTAGCAAAAGATATGATCCTGAAAGTCAAAAACATTGCAAACAGTTCGATTCAGAATCTTATGCTCAGCCAGATTGGTTATATTCAGGGTAAAACAATCGGCACACAGGCAGACTCAACAAAATGGTGGCTCTTTGCGATGTGTACAGGTATTCCTCAGATAACAGGCATTTTATCGGTTATTCCGAAATTCCTTTATCCTCTTTCTAAAGAGAAAAGAGAACGCATGTATAACGAGCTTCTTGAAAGACGTCATAACACATTATCTTCAATGGAAAATGCAAAATAATTGCATTGGAAAACATTGTCTGTTTAATTAAAATCAAATAAGGCTATAATAAAAATGTCCTCTGTATACATAACTTGTATACGGAGGATTTTGCTTTATGCAGTGGGGAAAAGTTGAGATATGCGGTATAAATACATCTGAATTGAAGATTCTTAAAGAAAGTGAAAAAATTGAGCTTCTTAAGAAAATAAGAAACGGTGACAAAAAAGCAAGAGAGGTGCTTATTCAAGGCAATCTGAGGCTCGTGCTGTCTGTTATTCAGCGCTTTGTAAACAGAGGAGAAAATCTTGACGATCTTTTTCAGGTCGGTTGTATAGGGCTTATCAAGTCAATTGACAACTTTGATGTGAGTCAGAATGTAAGATTTTCCACTTATGCCGTTCCGATGATAATAGGTGAAATCCGTCGTTATCTGCGTGATAATAATGCAGTGCGTGTCAGCCGTTCAATGAAAGATACAGCGTACCATGCAATGCAGGTACGTGAAAAAATTCAGAATGAACAGAACAGAGAAGCAACAATTGAGGAAATTGCAAAACAGCTTGACAAACCAAGAGAACAGGTGGTGCTGGCACTTGAAGCGATTGTCGAACCTGTTTCACTTTATGAGCCTGTTTATTCAGACGGCGGAGATACGATATATGTAATGGATCAGGTGGGAGATAATTCATCAGAAACCGATTGGATAGATGAAATTCTTATAAAAGAATCAATTAAAAACTTAAGTCCGAGAGAAAAGAAAATACTCTCAATGCGATTTATGCGAGGTCTCACTCAGATGGAAGTTGCAACAGAAGTTGGCATTTCACAGGCACAGGTATCAAGACTTGAAAAAAGTGCAATAAAGAAAATTAAAGAACATGAGTAAACAATAATTTAGCGGAGCTAAATTATTGTTAGTGAGGAGTGAGGAGTTTATGAAGGGGCTTTGCCCCTTACCCCATTATAATGCAGATGAAGTAAAAATGGCGGTATATAGCAAAAACTTCAATTTCTTTAATGGAGCGTAGCGGAACAAGCACGAAGTGCTTCCGACACTCCTAACTCCTAACTTCTAACTCCTAACTATTCGATAAATTATTGTTT
>JAFXLD010000075.1 GCA_017531385.1 Clostridia bacterium | reverse complement strand
ATCTATGGTAAGATGTTTGTAATGATTCATTTT
This sequence comes from Clostridia bacterium, assembly GCA_017531385.1. GTDB lineage: Bacteria > Bacillota > Clostridia > Oscillospirales > Acutalibacteraceae > UBA1081. The sequence continues at coordinate 6,752 of JAFXLD010000075.1, read as the reverse complement.
ACCTAATCTCCTGTATTTTGGTTTCTTTCTTCAATCTCCATTATACAAGATTTCTTAAAATGAGTCATTATTTTTTTTCTGTTGCACTTATATTGTAAATCTAAAATTCGCAATTGATGAAGGGGTTTCACCCCTTACCCCATTTATAATGGTTCAAAAGGCGAAGCCTTTTCCGAAATTGCGCATTGCTAATTGCTAATTGCCAATTGAAACAATAATTTAGCTTTGCTAAATTATTGTTTACCGCATAATCGGGACAGGATGTGAATATAGTTGAATGAAACTATAAAAAGGAGACAGAAAAATGGAAAATGAATTCAGGACCGAAACGGTTATGCAAAAAAAAGAAAAGCTTTCGCTGAATATCGAACAGCTTATAGAAAACGATCTGAGCCTGCCCGATTATTGCGGCGATATAGTAAAAATTCTCGGTTGCACGGCGCAGACAAACATTTTTTCAGCCGTAATAACAGGCGACAAAGCCGTTATCGACGGTGTTGTTCTGGCAAGAATCCTTTACATAGACGCATCTGCAAAAACAGAAATCTATGAAATATCAAGTCCTTTCAACCGTAGTATTGATGTAAAAAATGCCACCGACGGTGATATGGTGGATGTTTCATGCGTATCGGAACAGATTTCCTGCCGTGCCGTAAATCAGAGAAGAGCAGATATCCGCGGTTCTGTAACACTCAGAGTTCAGGTGTCAGGCGCAGAGGTCAGCACAATCATTACCGAGACACCAAAAAATCTTTGTCACACTCTGAATTGCTCTGCCGACGGAAACTATCTGAAATGCTGTTGTGCAAAAAGCTTTACACTTTCCGATGTATCCGAGCCGAATGAAAAATTCAGAAACGCAAAAATTGTCCGTACTGCATCACTTCCTGTGGTGAATGAAGTAAAGACTATAAAAAATAAGATGATGATAAAAGGCAATGTTGCAACAGACATCACAATGCTTTCATCTTCGGGCAATTTTATTTCCGAAAGAGTCAATATCCCCGTAAGCCAGATAATTGATATCGACGGAATTGATGAGGAATCACAGTGCTGTGTGAGCATGAAAGTCCAAAGCACCGATGTGCGTATTTCACCCGACACTCCGTCAGCACCTCCGTCTGCAGAGGTTTCGGTTGTTATCAGCGCCGTTACTGATGCTTTCACAAAAGCTGATATCACTGCTGTTGCAGAGGCATACTCACCACACTGCGAACTGATTTGCCAGACAGGCAAACTCAGATGTATTTCAGCAATTCACCGTATCAATGAAAATCACACCGTTACAGCAAAACATGATTTCGCATCCTGCAAAGCTAAAGAAATTGCCGACATTGCCGTTAAAAAAATCCGTCACACTATTCACACCGAAAACAAAGCTGTTATCCTCAAAGGCAACATTCATTTCGGCATAATCGTTATGAGTGAAGACGGTGAAAAGCTTTATTTTGAAAGAATAACCGATTTTGAATACAAAAAACAGACAAACGAAGAAATCAAAAACTGCGACTTCAATCCGATTCTATCCCTCAACAGCATTGACTATTCAATAGCACCTGACGGCACCGTAACAATAAATACAGAAATCAGAATTGACGGTTTCCTTTATCTTTCGGATGAAATGAACGTTATCACTTCAATCGAAACGGGAGAAGAGATAAAAAAAGATTCTATGGACTCTGTTATCACGGTATATTTCGCATCAAAGGGAGAACGGCTCTGGGATATTGCCAGAGAGCACAACACATCTTCCGAGCTGATAAAATCACTCAATTCTATAAATGAAGATAAGCTGGAAAAAGACTGTATGCTTATTTTTGAACAGGAATAAGGGAGGAAGAACAATGGATAACACACGCATTTACGAAGATATAAGAAAAAGAACACAAGGCGATATCTACATTGGAGTTGTGGGTCCTGTAAGAACAGGCAAATCCACATTCATCAAAAAATTCATGGAAACCATCGTTCTGCCGAATATGGATTCCGATTCCGTAAAAGAACGTGCAGTTGACGAACTACCACAGTCTGCAGCAGGCAGGACAATTATGACCACCGAGCCGAAATTCATCCCCGAACAGGCTGCAAAAGTTGAGCTTCACAACAATGTCAACTTCAGAGTGCGTATGGTGGATTGCGTCGGATACATTGTTCCGAGCTCTCTGGGCTACATTGAAGGAGAGTCACCGAGGATGGTAAAAACCCCTTGGTTTGAAGAAGAAATCCCCTTCAATATGGCTGCTGAAATCGGAACACAGAAAGTAATCAGCGAACATTCAACAATCGGTCTTGTAGTGACAACTGACGGCAGCATCAGTGACATTCCCAGATATGAATATGAAGAAGCCGAAGAAAGAGTTATCAATGAATTAAAGGAAATCGACAAACCTTTTATCGTTCTTCTCAACTGTATGTATCCCGACTCCCCTGCCGCGGTTGAAATGAGCACTGCACTTTCAGAAAAATATTCAGTTCCCGTTCTGCCTGTAAACTGTGTCGATATCACAGAAGAAAAAATCAGAGAGATTCTCAGGCAGGTGCTTATGGAATTTCCCGTACGTGAAGTGGATATACGGGTACCGTCATGGATGAAGTCTCTGGACAACGATCACAAAATAAAAAGAAGCCTTATGGAAACCATAAAGGCTCAGGGTGAAAAGCTCAGATGTATCCGCAACATAAACGATATGTGTAATTGTCTTTCGGATGAGGATTATATCGTTGCATCATCAATCAGAGAGATAAGCCTCGGTGACGGCAAAGCAACAATAAAGGCAGATGTCACAAACTCAGTATTTTATGAAATCGTAACGGAGATCAGCGGAGTTGAGGTGAAATCCGAGGCACAGCTTATTTCAACTCTGACGGAAATGTCTCAGATTGCACAGAAATACAAACGCATCCGTTCAGCTCTTGATGAAGTGGAAGCGACAGGCTACGGAATCGTTATGCCGACAATTGACGAGCTTACACTCGAAGAACCTGAAATAATGAAACACGGCGGAAAATACGGTGTAAGACTTAAAGCTTCTGCACCGTCAATCCACATGATGAAAGCCACAATCAACACGGAGGTCGCACCGATTGTAGGTTCCGAAAGCCAGTCGGAAGAGCTTGTGATGTACCTTCTCAATGAATTCCAGGAAAGCCCCGGCAAGATATGGGAATCCAATATCTTCGGCAAATCCCTCGATGATCTTGTGAACGAAGGACTTAAAAACAAACTTTACCATATGCCCACGGAAGCGAGAATGAAACTTCAGCAGACTCTTGAAAGAATCATAAACGAAGGTTGCAGCGGTCTGCTCTGCATTATAATCTGAGCATATAACAACGGATATCACCATCGGATATCCGTTGTTTATTTGATTATGCATCTTGTAATACTCTGAGGTTCTTATTATCATCCAGCCAGTTGCGGATTACTCTGGGATTTTCAAAAATCTGATTACATCTTTTTATAAAAGGTATTACATCACCGAAGTCAAGTGCTCTGTGGTCAAAGGCAATACAGATGGGCAGAATCTTTCTGAAATCGGCACTTTTTATACCGCAACTGTCGGTTGCACACACAATTTTGTCCTGAATTGCGCCGATTCCGAAGGCTGCAACCTGAGGCGGAATGATTTCAAGAAGTGATACACTGCCTGTAAGGCTTCTGTCAAGTGAACCGAGATTTGAAACTGTTACCGTACCCTGTTCAATGTCGTAACCTGTCAATCTGTCTGCAGAACTCATTGAATAGTATCTTTTTTTATCTTCTCCTGAAAGTAATTTGATTTTGTGTCTGCCTGTTTTTGCACCGAAAAGTCTGCCCACAGCTTTTACTACTTTTCCTTTTTTGAGTTCATTTATGGTGTTTGCAAAAGATGCTTCATACATAGCTTCCTCAAGGATTGTGTTTTCCATTCTTCTTCTCACATCAGAGATTTTGTCTGAAATTTCATCAAGCCCCATCTTTTCAAAACCTCTGACATTTACAGTCATCATTCTGCCGTCGGACATAACCATGGGGATTGAAATGTTTATTTCGCTGAAAGTATCTATTCTGCCACGGACAAGAAAACTGTTGTAATCAAGATGTGCATTCATTGCAGGTGCCGCTTTCAGACCTTCAGCAATGACTTTGAGCATAAGAGTATTGACCGTGATCTTATCTTCCTTTTTTCTCTGAAGATTGATTTTTTTCAGTTCTGTAAGAATGTCTGTTACATCAGCCTCGTAGTTATATGTTACATGAGGAATATTTTTCCAGCTCTCTGAAGTCATGTTCGCAACGATTTTTCTCTGAAGTCCGAAATGTTCTGTGTTAGTGATGTTAAGCATTGTTTTTCTCCTTTTATCAATAAAAATATTAATTCCATATTTTGTCAGCCGGTTTTTCCCGACCTGATAACAGTGTACCCTGCAATGGTAGCATTTACCACATACTCCCGGTTGCGACAACAAGCAGTTGCCATAAAAAAACAGCCGCAACCGATGTTTGCGTAAAAACATCTTGCAAAAAAACGGTAGCATATGTATAATATAGGAAAGAAACGGAGTGAAATTAATGAGCATACAATTAGGCACAAAACTTGCTGACCTGAGAAAACGCAACGGCTACTCACAGGAAGCTCTTGCTGAAAAAATGGGTGTAAGCCGTCAGGCTGTTTCAAAATGGGAAAGAGGAGAATCGACACCCGATACAGATACACTTATTGAACTTGCAAGACTTTATTCTGTCAGCCTTGACACATTGGTAGGCAATGAGCAGAATGAAGAAACAAAAGAATCTGAAACAGGTAAAAAGAAAAAGAAGCAAAAAGAAAAAAAGCCGCCTTTATATCCCGGTCTTTCAAAAAAACTTTTGCTTTTCCCTTATCCTATTCTTATTGTTGTGATATACATACTGCTTGGCTTTGCACTTAACCTGTGGCATCCGTCATGGCTGCTGTTCCTTACTATTCCTGCATATTATCATTTTGCAATTGCAGCAAGAGCAACAACAAAAAAAGGTCTGCTCCTCGGCATGCCTGTTATTGAAGCAGCAGTTTTTGTTTTCCTTGTTCTCGGACTGTTTATGAATGCTTGGAAATGGGCATGGGTGCTTTTCATTCTCGCTATATTCTATTATTGGTCGGTTGCCTTCTATGTCAAAAATGATAAGTAAATAAGAAATCGCAGTTACCGTAAAAGTAACTGCGAATTTTTTTGTTTATTCTTATTCGTAAAGAGGATGTGCTGATGTGAGCTTTTCAACTTCTGCTCTTACATAATCCTTCTTGTTTTCAAAGTCTGTTGCAACAAGGTGGATACATTCTGCAATCTTGTCCATATCCTTTGTATCAAAACCTCTTGTTGTAACTGCAGGAGTACCGATTCTGATACCGCTTGTAACAAACGGCTTCTCGGGGTCATTGGGAATTGCATTCTTATTGACTGTGATGCGTACTTCGTCAAGTCTGTGCTCAAGCTCTTTACCTGTAATACCTGTTGAACGGAGATCACAGAGCATAAGGTGATTGTCTGTACCGCCTGAAACGAGATTGATGCCTCTTGAAATAAGACCCTGTGCGAGAGCTTTTGCATTCTGAGCAACTTTCTGCTGATACTCTTTGAACTCGGGTTTCATTGCTTCACCGAAGCATACAGCCTTTGCTGCGATAATGTGCATAAGAGGACCACCCTGGCAACCGGGGAAAATACCCTTATTAAGAGCAAGACCGAAATCGTTCTTTGCAAGGATAAGACCGCCTCTGGGACCTCTGAGTGTTTTATGAGTTGTGGAAGTTACAATGTCTGCATAAGGTACGGGTGAGGGATGAACACCTGCAGCGATAAGACCTGCAATGTGTGCCATGTCAACCATAAAGATGGCACCCACTGACTTTGCAATTGCACCGATTCTCTCGAAATCGATTGTTCTGGGGTAAGCTGAAGCACCGGCAACAATCATCTTGGGCTGTGATTCTTTTGCAAGTCTTTCAAGCTCATCGTAATCAATAAAACCTTCGTCATTTACACCGTATGAAACGAAGTTGAAGTATTTACCTGACATATTTACGGGTGAACCGTGTGAAAGATGACCGCCGTGTGCAAGACTCATACCGAGAATTGTGTCACCATGGTTGAGAAGTGCAAAGTAAGTTGCAATATTTGCCTGTGTACCTGAATGGGGCTGAACGTTTGAATACTCTGCACCGAAAAGCTCCATAGCTCTCTGGTTTGCAATGTTTTCAACAATGTCAACACATTCGCAACCGCCGTAATATCTCTTTGCAGAATAACCTTCTGCATACTTGTTTGTAAGCACACTGCCCATTGCAGCCATAACTGCAGGGGAAACAATATTTTCAGATGCGATAAGCTCAATGTTATCTCTCTGTCTTTTAAGCTCCAGATTCATTGCATCGGCAACTTCTTTGTCAAAGTTTGCAATGTAAGAAGCAGTATTCATAAAATCGTTAAACACTTTTATCTTCCTCCTGATTAAAGAAATGCAATATTAGTATATCATATAAAAATAAATGTCGCAATCGTCAAATTAATCAAAGAAAAGAAAATATATAATCAATATTTGTTCGATTGTTTATTATTAGCATTTGCAAAGACAGACATTATATGTTATAATAAACAATAATTTATCGGGCTGTGCCCGACAATAGTTAGGAGTGAGGAGTGAGAAGTTAGGAGTTTATGAAGGGGCTTTGCCCCTTACCCCATTATAATGCAGTTTGTTTGCAAATGGCGGTATATCGCAAAAATTTCTT
>JAFXLD010000074.1 GCA_017531385.1 Clostridia bacterium | reverse complement strand
CTCACTTTTAATTGCTGACTTTTTTGAGAAAATAGACAAATCTTTTTTCTTTTCGCTTGAAAAAGGCGTGTTATCAGGGTTTTATCCCTTCACTAGTTCCGAATGAGGTCGGTCAAATGCACACCCCTTTTTTTGAAAAGAATTTTTCATCCAAAAACAAAAAACAGCCGAAATCCCTTTATTTACGGGCATTTTCGGCTGAAAAAATATTTTGAAATTTTTTTGAAATCCATAGAAAAACGGGCGAAAATCTGCTATAATGATAAAAAGGTCAACTTATGATATGACGGTGATACTATGATTTTGAAACGAATACCCGACAATTTAAAAACAGATATCGAGCAGTTTCACTCTGCTCCTTCGGGCAATAATGTGTTGTTCTTCTCGGCAGATTCGGGAATGGGCAAAACTTATGCTGTGTTATCTTACTGCGCCGATAATAAAGATAGTCTGTACTTTTCTTTTCGGCATATCAGCTCTGAGCTTGCACTCAAAACCTTTGCAGGGCGTTATCCCGAAATCTTTAAGGATTGCACAACGTGGTCAGAGTTCTTTGATTGCCTGAAGATCTACGACAAAGAAAAACGCCCAACCGTCTTTTTTGACGATGTGGGCGAACGGAATGATAAAACTGATTTTTATGCTGCGCTAAAGAATTTTATAGATGAAGATGACGGTTGCGATGTGCTTGTAGTGTTAATCGGCAGACCTTGGGAACAAGTTGAGATTCCGTGTCGGACCATATCAATAACGCCGTATTCCACACAGGAAATTGCCGAAACACCATCTGTAAGTGATAAGGACTCGGTAGATATTTTTTGCTTGTCGGCAGGTATTACAGAGCTTTTATCTCTGTACGATAAAAGTGTTTCTTTTGAGGAAAACGTAAAATCGCTACTACATATCAACTCACCCTTTTACCGCTTAATGAATGATAAAATGCATGAGTGCTTCCGAACTCCCGAAAGCTATAATACTTTGCTGTATGCAATGGTGAACGGTTATAACCGCATCAGCGAGCTGTCAGCGTTTTCAGGTTATCCCAAAAACAAATGCGATAAGTACTTTAAAACGCTGTGTGAATTTGGCCTTGTCCGCAAGGAACCCGAAAAGAACGGACACACAAAATATTATCCCGCAAACAGTTACATTGCGCTGTGGTATAAAACTTTGCTGACCGCCGTACCCAACGCAGACGGCAGCTTCGGTGAAGATGTTTATGATCGTTTTATGAAATACTTTAACGACGAGATCCTTTCTGCATTTTACAAAGAGATGTGCGTCTATTGGTTAGATAAAAACATCATTTCCATTTCAACGGATTACATCGATACCAAAGATTTAAACTATCGCAACGTCAAGGTCGGCAACGTGACCTTTGATTTTGCCTGCGAGAAAAAGCGGGCGATATATGCCTATTACGATACGACGCCCGGTGGAAAGCTCACTCAAAAGCTCTGGAAAGAGATTGAGAGCAGCACCACAAAAGTTCGACCGTTTTACGAGAATGAATATGTTATTTGCACCGTAAACCGAGTTCCCGATAGCTACTGGACCTTGAGCACCAAGTATGATAACGTGCATATCGTCAAGCTTTCTTCTCTTTTTGCCACCTACAATAAAGACTATAATCGCCGTGTGCATCCACGCTTTGTCCCGTCATTTGTCTGATTCTACATATAATTTTCAAAGCCTTCTGCCGATATTTTCGGAAGAGGGCTATTTCTTTTACCTTTCAATTTATGACTTTTTCGTGTCAACCCCGAATAAACCCCTATTAAACCTTGAAAATTTCTGAGAATTGTGTTATACTATATAATGTAAAATTGTATTTTTGTGAAAACGGAGGGTTTCACCATGGATAACAACCTTGAACGCTGGTATTCAATGAAGGAAATAATGGAATATTTGGGCGTTAGCCGTGATACAGTTCTCGACTGGATTGAACGTCGCAATATGCCCGCCGCAAAGATCGGCAGACTGTGGAAATTCAAAGT
>JAFXLD010000004.1 GCA_017531385.1 Clostridia bacterium | reverse complement strand
ATTGCTTTATTTTATGAGCATCTTTATTTACGGTCTTTACAGTTTGCTTTTCGGCACCAACTTTTTTAATATCTGCTTTACCTTTTGTTTTAGGAGCAGTTTGCTTTCTTTGACGAGGTTTCTTAATCTCGTCAATATTTGTTTCTGTCTGTTCTTTTAATTTAGGCGGTGCCTGAGTTTTTTCTTTAACAGCTTTAGCATCGCCTTTGTCTGTTCTCGTCTGAGTAGTTTTTTTACTGTTCTGCGTTTTTACAGGCTCTGATGTTTTTTCAGCATTATCCGAAGAATGTGTTTTTGCATTTTTCTCTTTTGATGAAGCTGAATTACCGGAATTATTAGAACCGCCTTCATCAGCTTTGGTTTCTGTTGACTTTTCTTTAGAAGCAGATGATTTGTTGTCATCTTTTGAAGCTTCGTTGTCTGTTATTTCTTCTGTTGAAGCATCCTCAGACTGCGTTTCTGCTTCATTTTCTGCTTCTTGTGCTTTTTTCTCAGCTTTCTTTTCTTGGATTTTTTCTTTTGCTTTACTTACACCTTTACGAACTGCTTTTTCTGTGCCGACAGCAACAGTTTCACTACCTGTTCGCATAGATTCTGATACTTTATCAGTTGCGTACTGTTCGGGTGAAACATTATCAACTTGATTGATATTATCATTAACAATATCTTTTGTTTTCACACCAATATTCTTCATTCTGTCACCGACATTTAAGGCAGTATCGTGAACCTTAATATCTTTTACTACTTCACGAGTTTTAATTTTATCTTTCATTTGCACCTCCAATTATTGAGTAATGGTTTAAAAAGTGTTATAATACAATAAAATACTTCAAGGATTGATTGTATGGTTTTATTTATAATAGGAAACGGTTTTGATATAGGTAATGGTATGAGAACCGGATATAAGCAGTTTTATCATTTTCTTAAAAACAATCATAAAAACTTCTTCAATTCAGTCACATCTCTCTTTTTAGCCGAGTTCGAAACAGACCGTCTTTGGTGTGAATTTGAAGAGTGTTTATCTGCCTTTACTCCTGAATATTTTATCGACAATAAATTAACTCCTCAAAAAACATCGGAAATTGTTTTAGACTTTCAAGAACTTTTATCCCTATATTTTAAAGAATGGATAGCCAATATTTCTTTACCTAACAATATAGATTTTAAATCTTTTTCTCCAGATTCGTTTTTCATAAACTTCAACTACACTGATACTCTTGAAAAGTTATATAACGTCCCTTGTAACAAGATACTACATATACACGGACAAGCAACCGAACCCAAAAGTCAGTTAATTATAGGGCATAGCAGCAAAACTACGATAGATGAGATGTGTGAATCTTACGGGATAGTAAAAAACGGAAATCTTGAATGCACTGTCGAAGAATTTAATTATTTGATAGCAACAGAAATGATGCTGTTTACTTTAAGAAAACCAACCGAAGAAATAATAAAGGAAAAACTAACTGATTTAGATTTTCATACAGTATCTGAAATTGTAGTTTTAGGACATTCTTTGGGTATCGTTGATTGGCCGTACTTCAAATATATTAAAGAACATTTAACACAACCAATCCATTGGAGTTTTAGTGCGTATAGCGAAAGAGATAAAGAACAGATATATACATTTGTCAGAGAGTTTCAAATACTCGACTATTCTATTGATTCTCTTCAAAACTTAATTTCTAAACATTCATACGCTTGACAACAAAGGCTTCATAGAGAGTTTATCTATGAAGCCTTACATTTATTTATTCAATCATTTTAGTGGACATAAGTTTATACAGTTCCGTATTCTTGGGGAACTTTCTTTCAAGCGGTACAAATGAAGAACCAACCTTAACAAGACCGTGACCGACTTCAACATTTGTAATGTGTGTCATCTGTGTTTCACTTATCTGCAAAAGGTTTGCAAGTTCTTCTCTGTCCGTTGAACCCTGATTGAGCATTATAATAAACTCGGAGTTAGCAAGCATAGTTCTTGCCGTATGACTCTGTAACAGGTCATCAACATTCTGTGTTATGCCTGTGCAATAGGCTCCGTACTTACGAACTCGTTTCCATAGAGTAAAAAGGAAATTCGCAGAGTATTCATGTTGGAAAAGAAGATATATCTCGTCAATGAAGATATATGTTTCTCTGCCCTCAGCTCTGTTCTTGGTGATACGATTAAGAATACTGTCAAGAACTACAAGCATACCAATGGGCATAAGCTGACTACCGAGTTCAAGAATGTCATAACAAATGAGTCTGTTTTCAATGTTTACATTGGTTTTCTGTGCAAAGGTACTCTGTGAACCTGATGCAAAGAGTTCCATTGCAGTTGCAAGTTCTGTAGCTTCGGATTCAGGCTGCTTTCTTAAATCGTTGCAAAGGTCAACGAGTGTAGGAACTTTACCCGTATAACCTCTCTTAATATAGTTCTTGTAAACATTGGTGAGACAACGGTCAACAATAGATTTCTGAATAGCATCAATACCGTCTTTACCCATAATCTGCTCAAAGAGAGAAAGCACAAATTCAGCCTTAAATGCAATAGGACTTGCACCGTCTGCATACTCCTTGTTTATGTCAAGACAGTTAATATGATTTTTACTCTTTGCAGAAAGCTCGATAACCTGTCCGCCCATAGCTTCAACAAGAGCAGAATACTCTCGTTCAGGGTCAATAATCATAATGTCTGCATCTGTTGAAAGTAATAACTGTACCAATTCTTCCTTTGCCGTAAAACTTTTACCGGAACCCGAAACGCCTAGAATGAAACAGTTACCGTTAAGCAGGAACTTTCGGTTTACGATAATCATATTTTTAGAGATAACATTAACACCTTGGAATACACCGCCATCGTGCTGAATCTCCTGAACCTTAAAAGGCATAAAAACAGCAAGGCTTTCTGTTGTAAGAGTACGCCTTGCTTCAATTTTATTTATACCGATGGGAAGTGTGGCATTAAAGCCATCTAACTGCTGATATTTAAGAACGCCGAGCTGACACATATGCTTTCTGCCTGTCGACTGAATTGCTTCTGTATCGCTGTTAAGTTCTTCAAGAGTTTCTGCTGTATGCATAACAGTAATTACAACCTTAAACATCTTTTGGTCACGAGTTGTAAGGTCATCAAGGAATTCTCTGATTTCCTTTCTCTGCTGCTCCATATCATAAGGTATTACAGAAGTATAGTTATTGTTGGCATTCTGTTTTCTTTGATAATTCGCTATATTTGTCTCTATTCCGAGAGCCTGTTTTTCACCGAATTTCTGTGCTTCTTCTGTTGATACCGGGACAATATCAAAGTTAAAAATCATATTTCTGTTTGTATCTGTAAGTTCCCACACAACACTGTCTTTGATATATGAGGGGTAGTCACGGATAAACAGAACTCTGCCGAACCTGTCACCAATTTTGAAGTAATCTGACTTAAACTCAAAACCGTCAGGTGTTATATAGTCTTTGAAACTCTGCCCCTTCTGCATTGTATCTCTCAAATCAAAGTGATAATCTGCTGATTCTTTAGGTCTGCAGAAATCGTGAATTATACGAAGTCTCTCCGTAAGGTCAAGCTCCTCACACTTTGAGCCAAGCTTTTTAAAGTGCATAATTAAATCTGCTCCTACACGGTTAAAATGGCTTCGTGCTTCTTCAACCGTCTTTTTCTGAATTGTGAGCGTTACATATTTATCCTGAACAATAGCATTCGCTCCGTTTGCTATCATTGTAAGCATATCATTGATTTCTTTACGGTATTTGTCCTTGTCATCATTTGCCTTTTCAAGAAGTGCAATTTCCTTAAGCTCGCTGTTTTTAAGTTTTCTGTTGATGATAGTAATCTGACTTGAAATACCGTTTTCAAGAGAGTTCAAAATCTCACTGTAACGAAGGAAGTTTGCTTCTTTATCTTCCTTACTTGATACCGCATAATTTATATCGGTAAACTTAAATGTTTTTGAATATCTGTCCTTACCCATCAAAAAGATACCGTCTGAATAGACGGCATCAATTTTAATTACATCCTGAACAGACTTGGGGACAGACATTCCATCCCAAAACAAGTCATCGAGTCCTGTTTTCTTTTTTATTGTTCCTATGAGGTCGAACATCGTCACCATTCCTTCCAATTTCGTCATAATAGTTTTTTGAAATAAATTTCAATTCCTTTGGCATAAGGATTTCACTCTTAAGATAAGGCCAAGTTCATCAAGTAGGTTCTTAGTATAAATCTGCGCATCAGATTTTGTGTTAACATTCCTTTCTGCCGAGGTTTTGTTAATTGTTCCGAGTTTGAAGAGGTTT
>JAFXLD010000073.1 GCA_017531385.1 Clostridia bacterium | reverse complement strand
TTCCTAAATATTTGCCACCGCAAATATTTCATATGCCCGACAGGGTATATTTCATATTGCATTGCAATATTTCATACGCACTGTAAGTGCGTATTTCATTACAATAATTTAGCAACTCCGTTGCTAAATTATTGTTTATCTCTTGTAACTCATCAGCCTTTATGTTATAATGTATCAGTATAATTATAACTACGGATGTGAAATCTCTTGACAGGAATTAAGAATGCAAAAAGAATAGTTTTCAAAGTCGGCACTTCGACTCTCACATATTCAACAGGAAAAACAAACATCAGACGCATGGCGAAGCTTGTTTCCATTCTTTCTGACCTTCATAATGAGGGCAGAGAGATAGTTCTCGTAACAAGCGGTGCTATAGGTGTCGGTGTGGGCAAGCTGGGGCTCAAAGAAAGACCGAAAGACACTCCCGGCAGACAGGCTGCTGCATGTATCGGTCAGTGCGAGCTTATGTTTATGTATGACAAGTTTTTCTCGGAATATTCACACACAATCGGTCAGCTTCTCATCACAAAAAGCGACGTTGAAAACGATGAACGCAGAAATAACCTCATAAACGCATTCAACACAATGCTCGAATACGGCGCAATTCCCATTGTCAACGAGAATGACTCCGTTGCAGTTGAAGAAATCGTTTACGGCGATAACGATTCACTTTCGGCTATCGTTGCAAAGCTCATAAACGCAGATGCACTTGTTATCCTTACCGATATCGACGGTCTTTTTGACGGCAATCCTCAGGAAGACCCCGATGCAAGGCTGATTCCCGTTGTTGACGAGATAACTCCCGAAATCAAGGCCCTTGCAGGAGATGCAGGCACAAACAGAGGCACAGGCGGAATGATTACAAAGCTCAATGCAGCAGAGATTGCGACCAATGCGGGAATTGACACGGTAATCATGAGCGGTACTGACCCGAAAGAAATCTACAAACTCATTGACGGACATCAGACAGGCACATTTTTTGTGGGCAAAAGGTGATTTAAAATGATTGAAAACGTATATCTTAATAATATAGGACAAAATGCAAAGAACGCATCAAAGGTGCTTGCTACGGCATCTTCCGAAACAAAAAACAAGGCTCTTGCCTCAATGGCAGAAGCACTTGAAAATAATGCTGAAAAAATCATCGCAAGTAATAAAACAGACATTGAAAACGGCAGGGATGCAGGTCTTTCCGATGCTATGCTCGACAGACTTATGCTGGATAGCGAGCGAATCGGCAAAATCGCATCTGCAATCCGTGAGATTATCGCACTCGATGACCCTGTGGGCAAAACACTTTCAGGCACAAAGCGTCCGAACGGACTTATGATTTCAAAGGTCAGCGTGCCTCTCGGAGTTATTGCCGTCATTTACGAGGCAAGACCGAATGTTACTGCCGATGCTGCTGCACTTTGCCTGAAATCGGGCAATACGGTCATTCTCAGAGGCGGTAAAGAGGCTATAAACTCAAACAAAGCTATGGCTGATGTTATGAGAGAGGCCGTGGAAAATGCAGGACTTCCCGCAGACTGTATTCAGCTTATCGAAAAAACAGACCGTGAAACTGCATCCGACCTTATGAAGCTGAACGAATATGTTGACGTGCTGATTCCCAGAGGCGGTAAGGGACTGATTCAGTCTGTTGTGAACAATTCAACCGTTCCCGTTATCAGAACAGGTGAAGGCAACTGCCATATCTATGTTGACAAGGATGCAGATATCGACATGGCGGCTCAGATTGTGTTCAATGCAAAGACTTCCAGAGTTTCCGTCTGCAACGCCTGTGAAACACTCCTTGTTCATAAGGATATCGCAGAATTTGCTCTCATTGCAATCAAAGAACAGCTTGATAAGAAAAATGTTGTCATCGTCGGTGATGAAGCAGTGCAGGAAATTCTGCCCGACGTTGTTCCCGCAACGGAAGATGACTGGTACACCGAATATCTTGATTACAAAATCGCCGTCAAGATCGTTGAAAGCATTGACGAAGCGATTGCACACATCGCAAAATACAGCACAGATCACAGCGAAAGCATTATAACAGAAAATTATGCCGCCGCTGAAAAATTCATAAACGAAGTCAATTCTTCTGCTGTTTACATCAACGCAAGTACAAGATTCACAGACGGCGGAGAATTCGGTTTCGGCGCAGAAATCGGCATTTCAAATCAGAAACTTCATGTAAGAGGTCCCGTGGGACTTCCCGAACTCACTTCATACAAATATGTTATCAGAGGAAACGGACAGGTAAGATAATGGACGAAGAAAAAAAGGAAATAACGGAAAATATCGCTGAAACAGAAGAAAGCGATATTCCGGTTGTTGAAAACAAGCCCGACGAAAAAGCAATAAAAAGAGAAAAAAAGAAACAGCAGAGAAAAGAGCAGAAGGATAAAATAGAGAAAAAATATCCCGACAAGCTTTCATTCCTGCTGGGACTTGTTGTGCTGATTTTTGCCATAATCGGCATTGTTCTCACAGTCTGGAACAGCGTCCGTTATGTAAAAAGCACAACGGACACGGGCAGTGAATTTGCTCAGTACAACGAATATCTCACACCAATTGCTGCCGTTGATCCCGATCCCTTTGACGATATCACTGCAGCAAAACAGGAACAGCTTCTGAGTGCGGCGATCTGGTCGCTTCTGAGCCGTGAATCCACACCCGACACATATTCCTATTCGGGCGGATATATGCTTATTCCCGCAAAAGATATCGAAAGTGTATACAGTTCCCTTTTCGGTCCCGAATCATCGGGTTCACTCAAACACATGACGGTGCAGGGTTATAACAGCGTTTTTGAATATGATCAGGCAGGCGGTTTTTACAAAATCCCCGTCACCACGATTTCACCGATTTATATTCCTCAGGTCACGGATGTTGCAAAGTCGGGTACGGCTCTTGTGCTGACGGTGAATATGCTTTCTGCCGAAAGCTGGGCACGGGATAACGAAGGTAATTTTGTGGCTCCCTCACCCGACAAAGTCCTGAAAATCACTCTGCGTGAGCTTAAAGGCAGTTATTACCTGGGTGCCATTCAGACAGTTTCTTCCACAACACCTGAAACGGTAACCTTTGAAAATCCCACGATAAGCATACCGCAGGAAGATAATTCTTCGGAAAATCAGTCGGAAACCACAACAATCAAAGACCCTGAAAAGACTACTCTCGGCGGCAGAGTTTAAAAGAGTCACAGTATTTTTCCGACTATTGTTTACAAATTCTTCATAAATCCGTACAACAATCACAAAAGGATTTATATATAATAACACCATAGCAAGCGTAAAAATTCCTTTTCATTTTATTTTCTCTTCCCCGAAAAGACCACGGAGTTATCCGTGGTTTTTTTCATTTTTTGTAAACATTTTGTGAACATTTGTTTGATTTTTGATTTTTGACCCGGAAAAAGCGGGTCAAAACAGGGAGTTATCGCTATTTATAGAGGGGCTACCCCTGACTATAAAAGCAAAGGATGATTTTTATGCCGACAACATTCATAAAACTTGACAGAAGTCTTGCTGACTGGAGATGGTTCCGGGACAGAAACACATTGCAACTGTGGATATATATTCTTATGTGTGCAAATATCACGGACCATGATTTTGAAAAAATAACGGTTCATCGCGGCGAGCTTATTTCATCATACGACAGCCTTTCAAAAGCCACGGGAATGACGGTCAAAGAAGTCCGCACAGCTCTGGGACATCTGGTAGAAACAGGAGAAGTGGCAATCAGAAGATTCCCGAAATTCTCAGTAATATCGGTAATCAACTATAACCTCTATCAGGGAGACGGGCAAGGTGCGGGCAATCAGTGGGCAGTTTACGGTCAGTCAAAAGGCAGGCAAAGGGCACTGGAAGGGCAACAATATAAGAATGAAATAATAAAAGAAGATAATAATGAAATAATGAAAGAATGTGAGGAGCCGAAGCACCCTCACGGCAGACTCGGCAACGTTTTTATCACCGATTCCGAATATAATCAGTTCAGGTCTGATTATCCTTTTATTGCCGAAGAAGTGATAAACGAACTTTCTGCAAAAATTGCAACGGGTGACAGCAGATACAGAATCGGACACATCGGGCATCTGTATATTTTTGCAAAAAATTACAAAGAGAAGAAAAACGAAACGGATCATATTCCGTCATATGACATTGAACTTGCGATGAAAAGATCGCTCATGATTGACCCCACAAAAACAAAACGACCTCACTGATTACACGCAAATTTATTACAAATTGTGACAAAGATAATGTTATTGTTGATTTATGGGAAAAATTATTGCATAATTATACTAGATTAAAGTGAAAACTAAACTGAACGGAGGTGCTCTTTGTGGTTTTTTCAAGCCTGTTATTTATCTGTCTTTTTCTTCCGCTTAATCTTGCGGCTTACTATATTCCGAAGAAAAACAGCATCAGAAATGTCATCATGCTGATTTTTTCGCTTGTTTTCTATGCCTGGGGTGAACCGAAGTATGTCCTTTTGCTTCTGTTCATGACTTTCTCATGCTGGTTCTTTGCCTTTTCCATAGAAAAAGCAAAGGAAACGAAACCAAAAAGAGCAAAACTCTTCCTTTTCCTTGCCTGTTTTGTTGCACTGTCGCTTATCGGAATTTTCAAATACGGCACATTCATCATAAGCAACATAACGGCTGTGGCAAACATTGATATTCAGATAAATCCGATACCATTACCCATAGGCATTTCCTTTTACACATTCCAGCTTCTGACATACGTTGTTGACGTTTACAGAGGCGATGCGAGGGCACAGAAGAATTATTTCAACCTGCTTCTTTATGCAAGCCTTTTTCATCAGTGTATCGCAGGACCTATCGTCAGGTATTCCGACATTGACGATGAAATCATGAACAGAAAACCCGACATGGCAGACTTTAACAAGGGCGTAATGCGTTTCAGCTCGGGACTTGCGAAAAAGGTGTTGCTGTCGAATCAGTGCGGAGCTTTTGCCGATACACTTGTGCTGGGCGACACAGCTCTGGGCAATTCTCAGCTTCTTTCAGAAAATATCGAAACTCTTGCTTCGGGGTCTGCACTCACTCTCTGGGCAGGAATGCTTTTCTATATGCTTCAGATTTACCTCGATTTTTCGGCATATTCTGACATGGCAATCGGCATGGGACTTATGACAGGTTTCCACTACAAGGAAAACTTCGATTACCCGTACGCATCATCTTCCGTCAGCGAATTCTGGCGCAGATGGCACATTTCTCTCGGCACATTTTTCAGGGATTACGTTTACATCCCACTTGGCGGAAACAGAAAAGGCTCAGGCAGAACGATTTTCAATCTGTTCATCGTATGGGCACTTACGGGACTGTGGCACGGTGCTTCATGGAACTTTGTTCTGTGGGGTGTGTATTTCTTTGTGTTTATCGCCCTTGAAAAGCTGTTTCTGGGCAAACTTCTTGCAAAAATACCTGCAATTTTCGGACATTTATATCTTCTCACGGTTGTATTTTTCGGCTGGGTGCTGTTCAGATTTGAGAACACCGAAGTCATGTTCACCGTGCTGAAAGGTATGTTCTGTATGAACGCAAATCCTTTCTCAACCCATGAAATCCTCGTCTATCTCAAGGATAATTTCATCTTTATCGTGATTGCTGTTCTTGCCTGTACACCCGTTGTGAAAACGGCAAAGGACCTTATAAACCAATATTCAAAAAGAAATCAGACGGTCAATGTTATCTACTCGGTATACCGTGCAGTTATCCCTGCAGTGCTTGTGATAATCTCTGCCATATGCCTTGTGGGTGATTCATACAATCCGTTTCTGTATTTCCGATTCTGAGAAAGGAGGACAAAATGAAGAAAAAATCAATGCCCGACCGTAAAAAAGTCGTACGTATAAGAAGACTCGCATACACCTCGGCTTCTCTGCTTTTTATCGTCACGCTGACGGCGATGTGTGCCGTTTCATTTGCCCTGCCTCTCAGACCTGAATTTTCCGAAAGCGAAAAAAGAGAGCTTGCGGAGTTTCCCGAATTTTCGGCAGATGCTCTTTTAAACGGTGATTATTTTGACGGTATAAATCTCTGGTTTTCGGACACATTCCCAATGAGGGATACATTCGTAAAGGCATCAACGCAGATAAAAACACTCCTTGGTGTGGGGCAGTCTGTCCATCATTTTTCGGAAAACGACGGTGATGTTATCCCCGATATTCCCGAAGAAGAAAGTCAGTCCATTGTGGATATCACTCCTGCAGTGCCCGAAACAAAGAGTGAAAACGACCTGCTGAAACCTGCACTTCCACCGTCAACAACAGAAAAAACACCCTCAAAAGACAACGGCAACGTGCTCGAGCAGACTCTGAACTCTGTTTATATTTACGGCAACACAGCCTATGAATATTATAATTTTGTCCGCAGTACGGCAGATGATTATGTGAAAGCCGTCAATAACGGTGCAGACGAAGCGGCAAAAAATAATATAAATTTCTATAATATGCTCGTTCCCACAGGCATTGACATCACTCTGAATGAAGAGGCACGCAGTAAGCTGAATTCCTCTGACCAGAAGGATGCGATAAATTACATGAACGCATCCATGAACGAAAATGTGAAAAAGGTGCTCATTTTTGACCTGCTGAAAGCCCACAGCGACGAGTATATCTATTTCAGGACAGACCATCACTGGACAGCCCTCGGAGCTTATTACGCATATGCTCAGTTCATGACGGTAAAGGGCAGTGAATATATACCCCTTTCGGATTTCACGCAGTATTCTTTCGACGGTTTCCTCGGCTCATTCTACAACGACACAAACAAAAACTCTGCCCTTGAAAAAACGCCTGACACGGTTTATGCCTATATGCCGAAGGGTGACATCAGCTTCAGTATGATGCAGGAAGGAAGTTCCGATTTCATTGACTGGCCTCTTATCTGCGATGTGACCGACTACAATCCGTCATACAAATACCTCTGCTTCATCGGCGGTGATAATCCCGTTTCCGTTATCGAAAACAAGAGTATTGAGGACGGCGAAACCTGTGTTTTTGTAAAAGAATCTTTCGGCAACGCATTCGCACCCTATCTTGCCTGTAATTACAAAACTGTTTATGTGGTGGATTACAGATATTTTGACGGTGATATCACCGACTTTGCAAAGGAAAAAGGTGCAAGCGACATCATCGTGCAGAGCAATGTATCAATGACGAGAAACCCGTCACTTGTGAAAAAACTTGCAGAGACGTTATAAATAATAAAACTAAAAAAGTGGATTGCGAGTCTTAAACAAACTTCTGCAATCCACTTATTATTTATTTTTGTTTCTTTTGGTCTTCGCTTAGTGAAACAGTTCCTTATTCTTCGTCAAATGTTTCAAGCTGAGCTGCAACACGGAGAACTTTTCTTGCATCTGCTGCAGTGATTTTTCCGTCATCATCAACGTCTGCGAGTGCATCCTGTTCCATTGTGAACTTGATGAGCTTTGCAGCTCTGCGGAGGATAAGTCTTGCATCAGCAGCAGTTACTTTTCCGTCACCGTCAACGTCACCCATGCCGATAACCATTTCGTCGGGATGCTTTGTTGTGTCTTCGGGGTCTGTTGTTGTGAGAGAATCTGTGTCAAGATCAAAGAGGTTGCCGAAAACCTTGAGAGGATCGTATGTAAAAACAAGATCCTTGTTGCCGATAAGAAGAGAAATGTAGTCGCTGACAGATCCAACAAGGCTTGCTACAAGCTGCTGCATCTTTTCCTGACCCATTGCCTGGATGTTTTCGGGGTTCATTGTTGTGATGAGTTCAAGAATGATGTTTGTAAGATCGATCATTCCGTCTGAGCTGAGCAGTTCCTGAACAATTTCTGAGTTGAGGATTGAGTTGATATCAAATCCGCCTGCTTCTTCATCTTCTGCAAATGCGGGAACTGCAAGTGAGAAGCAGAGAACGATGCTCATGATAAGTGCGATAATTTTTTTCTTCATAAGAGAGACACTCCTTAAAATAATTTATTTAGTTAGTTATTTATGTAAAACCGCAAAGGGCGATTTAACCGATATAAGAGAATATTTTTTTAAGTGTATTAAGACCGTATGAAGTGCCTGTCACCTGATCTTCAATGCCTTCAAATTCAACCGTTACAAAGCCTTCGTAACCGTTTGCGACAAGAGTTGAAAGACACTGATAAACGGGAACATCACCGTGACCGATGATAGCACCTCGAAGGTATGTGCCACCTCTTGTCTGGAAGAATCCGTCACAGAAAAACGGTGCGTTACCGCTCTTTTTGTGAAAATCCTTTGCATGGACATGGAACGCATAGGGAGCAAGTCTGCCGACGGCTTCAATGGGGTTTTCGTCTGCACACATGAAGTTGCCGATGTCAACAAGCAGACCGAAGTTGTCATTTTTAACGCCGTTCACGATTTTTTCAACACGTGTGCTTTCCTGAGAGAAGAAACCGTGATTTTCCACCATTGTTCTGATGCCGAAGGTCTTTGCATATTCGGTGACCTCTCTGCAACCCTTTATGATTGCCGGAAGTGCATCGTCAAAACCTCTGAAGCCTCTTTTGTCGTTGTCATAGCCTCTTGTTGCATCGTGACGCATGAGCTTTACGCCGAGAACAGCACCGACTTCAACTTCCGCTTTGAGTCTTGCGATTTCCTTGTCGATGTCACCGTCAGAGCCGTTCAGGAAATCTGCACCGATGGTGTAACTGACGGGCTCAACACCGCATTTTTCACATTCTTCACGAAGAAGCTTTGCATATTCTTTTTTTGTCATGCCTTCGGGGGTATCAAATTCAACAAACTCAATACCGTCGAAGCCTGTTTCCTTTGCGAGTGCGATACACTCAAGCAAAGTTTTTTCACCTGAGCCGATTAAACGGCAGTAGCTGTATGTGCTGACTGAAAATTTCATTTCTTGCCCTCACTTTTTTTGATTTTATCCCAGTATTCCTTGGCAGCCTGCTCGTTTTTATTGTCACCGTAGGTGTAATAAACCGTGCCTTTAAGCACATCGGGCAGATACTGCTGAGGTGTCCAGTGATTGGGATATTCATGGGGATATTTATAAAACTGACCTTTGTTTTTGACATCGTCACCGTCATAGTGCATGTTCTGCAGATTCCTCGGAACGGGCCCGTATCTGCCGTTTTCAAGGTCTGCCATCGCCATGTTTATGGCATCGTGACCTGTTGCCGATTTCGGAGAATTGCACACGAGTATAACGGCATCTGCAAGAGGAATCCGTGCCTCGGGAAGTCCCACCTGAAGTGCGATGTCAACTGCGGCTTTGACAATGGGCATTATCATGGGGTAAGCGAGTCCCACATCCTCTGCTGCACAGACCATAAGCCGTCTGCAGGCTGAGGGCAGGTCACCCGCCGCAAGAAGCCTTGCAAGATAATGAATTGCCGCATCGGGGTCTGAGCCACGCATTGATTTCTGGAATGCAGAAAGCAGGTCGTAATGCTCGTCACCGTCTTTATCATATTTTAGAGAAGTCTTCTGTGATAATTGCTTTGCGTTTTCGAGGGTGATTTTTCTGTTTTCGCCCTCTTTCGGAATCATTGAGCTTAAGCAAAGCAACTCAACGGTGTTTATGGATTTTCTCACATCACCGCCACAGGCATATGCGATGTGATTTATAACACCGTCTTCAATGTCGAGTCCGCATTTCATTTCTTCGCTCATGAATCTGAAAGCTCGTTCGATTGCGGGCACAACATCTTCTGCCGTCACGGTCTTGAATTCAAACACCGTGCTGCGGCTGAGAACTGCGCTGTATATGTAAAAATAGGGATTTTCGGTTGTGGATGCGATAAGCGTTATGGAGCCGTTTTCGATGTATTCGAGAAGCGACTGCTGCTGTTTTTTGTTGAAATACTGGATTTCGTCAAGATACAGCAGAATTCCGTTCGGTGCGGCGACTGTGTCTATCTGGGCTACAACATTGCGTATATCAGCAATTGATGCGTTTGTGCCGTTGAGCTTACACAGTTTTTTGTTGGTGGATGCCGCAATGATATTTGCAACGGTTGTCTTACCCGTTCCGCTGGGACCGTAGAAAATCAGGTTCGGAATGATACCCGATTCGATGATATTGCGAAGCGGTGCACCGGGTGAAAGCAGATGCTTCTGCCCGACAGCTTCTTCAAGTGTCATCGGTCTTATTCTGTCTGCAAGGGGTGAAGACATGGCTTATCCTCTCATAAAATTATTATACATGATATATTCTAACATATATTTTATAAAAAATAAAGGGGAAAATGAAAAAATTTTGAATTAAAAAGATAAACAATAATTTATCGGCGTTGCCGATAAAAATTCGTAATTCGTAATTCGTAATTTTAGATTTACAATATAAGTGCAACAGAAAAAAAATAATGACTCATTTTAAGAAATCTTGTATAATGGAGATTGAAGAAAGAAACCAAAATACAGGAGATTAGGTAAAATGAATCATTACAAACATCTTAC
>JAFXLD010000072.1 GCA_017531385.1 Clostridia bacterium | reverse complement strand
TTCCTAAATATTTGCCACCGCAAATATTTCATATGCCCGACAGGGTATATTTCATATTGCATTGCAATATTTCATACGCACTGTAAGTGCGTATTTCATTACAATAATTTAGCAACTCCGTTGCTAAATTATTGTTTATCTGATAAATCAGCAAAAACAACAGACACTATACCGAGGTGATTTTTTATGGCAAAACAGGGTATGAAGCGTCCCGAAGTTACACATACAAAGCCAAGAAACGAACAGACTGCAGTGCCTGAAATTCAGGGCAAAGCTAAACACGGAAAGGAAAAGGCAAATCCAATTATTGCAGGTACAAAGGCTCCGAGTCTTAAAGTATTTCATGAAAAACCGATTTCCAATGCTTATGTATTAACAGACACAGACCTTGGCAGAGATAATTCCGAAAACGATTTATCCGAAGCTGACAAACAGGATTTATAAAAAGAGATACCAAAAAAGATAAAAGGAATGAGTTCGGTACAACACCGGACTCATTCTCATTTAATTTAATATTCAATAATACTTTTTCTGATATATATTGTTCTGAATCAAGAAATCAACTTATGTAATATACAACCATGCATCATTTAAGCAGTGACAGCTTTTTTATCTTCTGTTTTTGCTTTGTTCTTTTTCTCGATATTACGGAAAACGATGAGCAAAATTATACCCACAAGGAACATAAGAGCTGACCATATAGCAAGGTTTGAAATACCTATATAACCATCTGCCTGCTGCATTTCTGCAATTTTAATAACCTTATAGTTGTCACGTAAGAACTCCCACAAGAAACGTTCTGCACCGAATACTATGTACCAGATACACAGAAGATAACCGTGAGTTTCATATTTTTTGATATGTCCGATTGCAAAGACTAATGCAAAGACAAGCAATGCACAAATCGATTCACCCAACTGAACGGGAAGCATATTTGTTCCTGTTAATGCATAAGCGATATTATACATTTTTGTTCCCTCATAATACTGGAAGCCTTGACAACAACCTGCAAAAATACATGCCAAGTGGCTCACACCGTACATAAGTACACAAGCAGCTGCTTCCATATCGAAAAGTTTGAGAGGATCAACTTTTGAAATTTTAGCCAAACCATACATGAAAATCGGCAATAAAACATAGACTCTTATACCGTTTTCTGCACCAAATGATTTAAATCCTGTTTCTGCCCAAGCCAGGAATTTGACAAGCACGAGATATATAATCATGCCGGCAACACCAAGCAAAAATGACTTAAGCTTTGAAACTTTAAAATTTTTACCGTAAAAAGTAATAAAAACTAAATACACAACAATAGCAAGAGCCTGAATTAAATCATACATTATTATCTACTCCTTTTTTTGATTAAGTAATATTGAAACTTCGTAACCGGTTTTATACAATTGTTTGCATTTTTCGGCATCAAAATCTTTAGCATAGTCATTATCTAATGCCAATTCCCTGATAAAATCAACTTGTTTATTATCAATTTTATTCGGTTTGGTTGACAAACCATTTTTTTCACACTTTTTATAAAAAAAATACGCTTGCATAAAATTGTATCCATCCTTACAAGTTATTTTTTTGTTGAACACATAGAAGAAAACGCAAAACAATATAAAAAACAACAAAGTCAAACCATAGAGTACTATTTCACTTTCAAAATAAAAAGCAAATCCGAAAAAAACAAAACTAATCGCTAAAAACACAAAAGAAAACAGATATAACATAATATTTTTTTTCTTATTCTCTATCATATCTTGTTTTTGTTTTATTAAACGCTTTTGTTGCTTATTCACAAAATCACCTACCTCTTTTTTTAGTATAATATATTAAAAATTAAATTGCAAGTCTCATTTTTTAACGATACTTATATATTATTTTTGTAATATTAAACAAGAAGACGGCATTCTCCGTATCGCAGCGACCGTTTTTGATTAGTCCATCTCCGAGCACTCGCAGCGGGCGTTCGGAGGGAAAAACAATCTTTTTTGCTTTATGGAAATGAAGTTTCCTATAAGCAAAAAAGGCACCCTTATCTGAGAGTGCCTTTTGTTATATTAAATTTTATTATCAGAAAATACCCTGTGACATCATTGCGTCTGCAACCTTTGCAAAACCTGCAATGTTTGCACCTGCAACAAGATCATA
Source organism: Clostridia bacterium (assembly GCA_017531385.1). Classification (GTDB taxonomy): domain Bacteria; phylum Bacillota; class Clostridia; order Oscillospirales; family Acutalibacteraceae; genus UBA1081. The sequence continues at coordinate 49,931 of JAFXLD010000072.1, read as the reverse complement.
ACCAAGACCGTATTCTTCAGCAGCAGCTGCAGAAGAATCGTGAATATCCTTCATGATGTGCTTGAGCTTTTCGTCAACTTCTTCGCTTGTCCAGCTGTATCTTGATGAGTTCTGGCTCATTTCAAGAGCAGAAACTGCAACACCGCCGGCATTAACAGCCTTTGAAGGAGCAACAACTTTGCAATTCTCCATAAGGTATGCAAGAGCTTCATTTGTTGTGGGCATATTTGCAACTTCTATGTAGTACTGAACACCGTTGTTTACAAGCTGCTCAGCTTCCTTCATGCCGATTTCGTTCTGAGTAGCACAAGGCATTGCAACGTCAACCTTAACACCCCAGGGCTTCTGTCCGGGGAAGAACTCAACACCGAACTTGTCTGCATAATCCTGAACCTTGTCACGACCTGATGCACGCATCTCAAGAAGGTAGTTTATCTTTTCTTCTGTTACGATACCGTCGGGATCATATACATATCCGTCAGGACCTGAAATTGTTACGACCTTACCGCCGAGCTCTGCAACTTTCTTTGCAGTACCCCATGCAACGTTACCGAAGCCTGAAACTGCGAAAGTCTTACCCTTAACATCTTCACCGAAGTGCTTAAGAACTTCTACTGCATAGTAAACAGCACCGAAACCTGTTGCTTCAGGTCTGATAAGTGAACCGCCGTATGAAAGTCCCTTACCTGTGAGAACGCCGTTCTCGAATGTACCCTTGATACGTCTGAATTGACCGAAAAGATAGCCGATTTCTCTGCCGCCTACACCGATGTCTCCTGCGGGAACGTCAAGGTTGGGACCGATATGTCTGTAAAGCTCTGTCATGAATGCCTGACAGAAACGAAGAATCTCTGCATCACTCTTGCCTCTGGGATCGAAGTCAGAACCACCCTTAGCACCGCCGATGGGAAGACCTGTAAGGCTGTTTTTGAAAGTCTGCTCAAAAGCAAGGAATTTCATTATACCGACATATACGGAAGGATGAAAACGAAGACCGCCCTTGAAAGGTCCGATTGCTCCGTTAAACTGAACACGGTAGCCTGTGTTAACCTGAACTTTGCCCTCATCGTCAACCCATGTAACTCTGAAAGCGATCTGTCTTTCGGGTTCAACCATTCTTTCAAGAAGACCTGCCTTTTCGTACTCGGGATGCTGTTCAATAACAGGTGTAAGAGAAGCAAGAACTTCTGTTACTGTCTGAACAAACTCGGGCTCATTTGCGTGCTTTTTTGCAACGCTGTCAATTACTCTCTGAACATAACTCATTTTTATTAGCACTCCTTTTGCAGATTGAAAATTCTGCAAATTAAATATAAAAAAATATACTATATTTTATATCCGCAAGCTAAAAATTGCAATAAAATTAAATAAATCTCTGTAATTTTATAGAAAAATACAGAAAATTGCAATCATTTGAATAATTTTTAGGAAAATCGCAAATAAAAATTCAACAGAAAATTTGCACCTGTAGATTTAAGCTACAGGTGTCTGAAAATTATAGTGTAAAAGTATCAAGCAGTCCCGCACATCCGTCATAAATATCCTTGTATGCAACATCAAATCTTCCTGAATACCATGGGTCAGCTACATCACCTTTTCTGTTTGTAAAATCCATCATTTTTTGAACTTTTCCGTCAGGATCACTGCCGAATATTCTGCCGATGTTACGGATATTGTTGCTGTCCATTGCTATAAACAAATCGTATTTTTCATAGTCACTCTTTTTAAGCTGAACGGCTCTTTTTCCGTCGCATGATATGCCGTGTTTTTTAAGTTCTGCCTTTGCAGGAGGATAAACGGGATTGCCGACATTACCCCATATTTCTTCCGTACTTGTGGCACTTGATGCAACGAAAAATTCATCTTCCCTGCCCTGTTTCTTAATCATGTCTTTAAAGATAAATTCAGCCATAGGTGAACGGCAGATATTTCCGTGACAGACAAACATTATTTTTATCATTTTTACACTTCCGTTTGTTTTTTATCATTATAACACAGCACAGAAAAAACGGCAAGGATTTCTCCCTGCCGTCTGTAATTATTCTGATTTATTCAAAGTCAATAAGTCTTCTGAATATCATTACAATTCTATTTACAAGATTAGTGAACTGGAACTCGAGGTTTGAAAGGATGCGAGGCTCTGTGAACTCCCAATCCTCTTCTTTGATTGTAAGATCTTCATTATCCACGAAATATCCCGGTTCAAGGAAAGCTTTTGTCTTCATCTTTGCATTGAGAACATTCTTACAAGCTTCACGCATTGCTGTGCCGAAGCCTATGGGATCAATGTAATACTGCATTTTTACTGCTGCAAGATGTGACGGCATATTAAGGAACCATACGCCTGTGAGCATTGTATCGTTACCGTTGTAAACAGCAAGGACGGGGCTCATATAGCCGTTGCCGATAAAGTTATTTGAATAGTCGGAAACAACATAACCATCATATCCCCACTCTTTACGAAGAAGGTCATTGAGAAGCTCTGAACTTGCACCGCACCAGTCGGTACCGATTCTGTTGTAAGCCGACATAATACCGTAGCAAGCTGATTCTTTAACGGGAATTTCAAAAGCCTTAAGATAGATTTCACGCATTGCCTGTTCATCTGCCCAGGTAAAAATACCTGCACGATGCGATTCCTGATCGTTCATGGCAAAATGCTTGATGGTTGTAACAAGTCCCTGTCCCCATGCACCGTCTATAACTTCAGCACCCATTGTGCCTGAGAGAACGGGATCTTCAGAGAAATATTCAAAGTTTCTGCCACCCATGGGATTTCTGTGAATATTCACACCGGGAGCATACCAGATGTCAGTACCGATACTTCTGGCTTCAATACCTACGCTGTCACCCATTTTATTTGCAAGGTCTTTATTCCATGTACAGGCAATTGCTGTTGCACAAGGATAAGCAGTACCGCAGTCGGTATAAGTAATACCGTGAGCACCCTTTATGCTGGAAGGACCGTCATTATCCCAGGTCTTGGGGATTCCGAGTCTTTCGATACCATAAGTCTGATAACCGCTGTGGGTGACAAGATGTGTCATTTCATCAAGAGTGAGCTGATCAAGGAATTTATCCATAAGCTCTTCATTTTCATAAACATCCTTAAGAGTGATAACACCGGTGTCATATGTCACACCCATTTTCGGAGCTGCGCCCTCTTTTGTTGCAGCAGGATATTTATCTGCATTTTTTATTGCATCTGTTTTATCAAGGCTTCTTGCTGCAGGATATGTACCCACGGCATCTGATCTTGAAAGAACTGTGAATCCCGAATAAGCATCATCAAACAAATTCTCTATCTCTGTGCCCGATACTTCATCATTCTTTATAACAACTTCTTCTTCGAGTGTGTATGTAAATGAATCAATATGTTCACGGACATTTTCACCCAGAATGATCTGATAATCGCCTTTTTCAAGCACCCAAGCCTGATTGACAAATCTGTCATAAGAAGCCATGTCATTTATATCAAATTCAACTCTGAGAGTTTCACTTTCACCGGGAGCCAACAGCTTTGACTTCTCGTATCCGCCAAGGCAGATTGCACTCTTTTCAATTTTACCGCTGTAAGGTGCACTGTAATAGATCTGCACAACATCCTTACCGCTGACATCACCTGTGTTTGTGACCTTTACATCAACAGTGATTTTACCATTATCTGTGCTGTAAGATACGATTTCTTTTTCAAATGTTGTATATGAAAGACCGTGACCGAAAGGATACTGAACTTTATCCTTTGCGAAAGTTTCAAAATAACGGTAGCCTACATAAATGCCTTCCTGATACTCAACATAGTACTCGCCGCCGTTATATTTATATGTACCGAAGTTCTGTGTTGAGGGATGGTCATAAATGCTGTAAGCGACTGTATCGGCAAGTCTGCCCGAAGGATTGACTTCACCGGCGAGCATCTGACCGACAGCTCTCATACCGAATTCACCTGTGATCCAGATGATTGCAGCAGCCTTTATGCTTTCGTATTCATCAAGGAAGCCCATTTCCATAACGTTACCTGTGTTGAAAAGCACAATAACATCTGAAAATGCAGCAGCAACCTTTTCAACCATTGCTCTTTCGTTATCACTGAGTCTGAGTGTTTCGGGAGAAAGGTCGGAGTTTTCCGCACTCGTTCTGCCGATAACGATGATTGCAGTATCAGAAAAAGCTTTTGCATTTTCCATTACGGAATCAGTAAGCTTATCGGGGTTCATTTCTTTAAGTGAGCTTTTTGCAAGCACAAGCTGAAGAAGATTGTTAAGAACTGTGCTGCCTGTTTTGGGAATTTCATTTGAACCGCAATGCTTTTCATAAAGCTCCATAAGCTCTGTGTTATACTCTATTCCCGCTTCATCAAGAGCTTCATAGAAGTATACGGGATCGTGAGTAGTGATAGCACCTGAACCTGCACCACCCAGAAGAGGCACAACAGATGCTGTACCGAAAATATTCACCTTTTTACCTGCAAGAGGAAGAGAATTATCTTCATTCTTAAGAAGAACTATACCCTCCTGCTCAATTTCAACAGCAACCTGACTTGACATTGCAATAACGTCAGCAGGGATATTTCCGCTGACGGCAAATGCAGGAATTGCCAGACAAGACATAAGAACAGCAAAAACAAGTATGATAGCCGTAATTTTGTTGAATTTCTTCATTTCAACATCTCCCTTGGATGTATTTTACAAAGAATGAAAATTCTTGGTTTCATTATAATAAAATATTTCCATAAAATCAATATAATTACAACAATATTTACAAAACCGTAAGAAAAAAGCCGGAAATGAATAATACACTTCCGACTCTCATAATTCAATTATTTATTAAGATCATGTTCTTTGATAAACTTTATTGTTTCATCAACAGTTGTGAATGCAAGGGCAACAACAGTATCCGCACCGCCGTAGTAAATTGCGATTTTTCCGCTTTCTGCATCTGTAAGAGCTGCACAGGGGAATACAACATTGGGCACGTCGCCGACAAGCTCGTAATTTTCATGAGGAGCAAGCAGGAAACAGTCTGCTCTGTGCTTGACTTTCCATGGCTCATCAATATCAAGGATTGCTGCACCCATTGCATATGTAAAGCCGTTACAGCTTGTGAGAACACCGTGATAGAACATAAGCCAGCCTTCGTCTGTTTCAATGGGTGTGGGACCTGCGCCGACCTTTGTCATTTCCCAGTTCTTTACGGGTGACATAACAAATCTGTGTTTACCCCAGTATGTAAGGTCTTTACTATGGCTGAGGAAAATATCACCGTAAGGAGTATGGCCTCTGTCACAAGGACGGATAAGAAGCAGAAATTCATCATTGACTTTTCTCGGGAAGAGCACGCCGTTTCTTGCAACGGGATAACAAGCATCCTCGAGCTGTGTCCATTCCTTGAAATCCTCTGTATAAGCGATACCGATAGTTGTACCGTGAGGAGTAAGATTTACCCATGAAAGATAGTATTTGCCGTCAATTTCGCAAAGTCTGGGGTCATAACCTCTAAAAATAACTTTCTCTTCAAGCTCCCAGTTGATTGCATCTTTACTGTAGCCCACAACAATAGTATGATCTCTGCTGATGTCGTCAACTCTGAAAACACCTGCGAAACCGTCTTTGAAAGGCACAACTGCAGAATTAAAAATGCTGTTTGCACCGTAAAGATTATCCCTTGTGATTACGGGGTTGCCGTCATATCTCCATACAGGGTATTTATATCCTTCCGGCTTATCCTGCCAAGGGATATTGGGTATATTTGCACCGATAATTTTAGCCATAATTTAACCTCCGATTGTTTCTTTATTTTCTTCTGCTGCTTCGTCTGCTTTTTTGCCTTTGAGTGCAGCAGCCAATTTTTTGCCGTGTTCACGGATTTCGATAACAAGATCGCTTTTCGGTTCAAAATAACAGCCTCTTTTTGAAAGGAATCTGTATTCGCCCTCTCTTAATGCCATAATCACAAGTCCGCCAACAAAAGCACTGATAAGAATTATGAAAAACAGCGGCAGACGGCAGGTGAGGAAATCACCCGAACGAAGAGGCAGAGTGAAGCTCATGTAGATTTCGCCTTTTTCAAAAAGCTCGGCATAGGTATAATCAACAGCACCGTATGTAAAATTGCCTGTGCCGTATCTGGGGAACGAACCGTCGGTATATGCTGTATTGACAATGCCGAAAAGTGCAGTTACAACACCACCGAAAGCAGAACCTGCCATAAATCCGGGAATCATGGTAAACGGACTTCTCATTGCAAGAGGCATTGAAGGAGCAACCGTGAGCTTGATATTTTCAAAGAATGCGTTAATAGGACCTGTTGTTGCAAGGTTAAAATCGTCCGTATCAGGTTTTCCGCCTTTTTTGAAAAGCTTGCAGCACAGAATACCGAAAAATGCAGTCCAGCCAACGGTAATGAAGCAAACGGAATAAATCGTTATAAGCTGCGCATTGCCTGTTGTGAGGTAAGCTGTTGTTGCAACTGAAAATGCAGCAAGAGATACAGGTCCGATAAGGTCAAAACCGACCATAAGTCCCATAACAAGGGCAGCAACAATAACATTGCTGTTTGCAAGGTCTGTGAGCACATTTTTCAGACTATCAGACAATGCAGCAAACGGAATTTCTATACCGTATTTTATAGCAATAAATGTTAAAGCACAGCAAGCAACGGGGATAATCAGCACAAGAACGATAAGATCAACACCGTCGATAATATCAATACCTTTAAGTGTGTCGGGGATGAGCTTGATTTTCTTTCTGAGCTTTGCAAGAAGTGAATCAAAACCTCTGCCGATGGGCTTTTTAGCTTCTGACCAACCGGCAAAAAGTAACTTTATGAGCAGTGACAGCATAACTGTCATTATAAGATAACCCATGTAGCCTATTGATGTTGCTTCGGAATAGTTTGCAGGAGTTGCAAAGAAACAATTGTACATCATTTCCGCACTTTCCGAGGGAGCCGTAAAGTGACAGAAATAAACAGCAAGAGCAAGTGACGGTGCAATTCCCGGCAGTCCTGCTATCAGATAGGACAGAACAACCGCCAGAGCAACGAAGAAAAAGTCTGTTGCCCAGAAAAGAATGAACCAGAGAGTAGGTTCATTTGTAGCACCTGTTGCACCTAAAATGTGATAAGTCTGAAAGATGTTCTGAATAACAAAGAAAAAACCTGCACCAAGAGCTCCGAAAAGCTGAACGATAAACATAATCGAAGTGGCACGGTATATTTTTTCTTTTGTGTCAAGATAAAGCTTTTTCATAATTAATTTTCCTTTCTTGCCAAAAGCTATACATACATTTTGATTATAAACAATATATACCGAAAAATCAACATCAAATCTGTAAACAATTTTCTATATTACAAAACAAGCTCAGGTGAAAATTTTAAAAATTGTTGTAATTGATTTTTTTATTGACACCGTGAAACTGCAGCGGTATAATTGTTGCATACACAACTGTTGCATATGCAACTAATGCGGAGGTCACTATGCCGAAAATCATGAAAAAGTTAAACAGTATAAGCCGCTGTCAGGCTACATACAGAAACGCAAAGTTTATCGCTGACGGAATATGTGCAAATCACCATGCGTTCATACTGATTATATCAAAAAATCCGGGATATTCTCAGGAAGATATCACCCGTGAAATCTGCCTTAATAAAAGCACAGTTGCAAGAACGCTCAACCACCTTGAAAGCTACGGATATATAACAAGGACAGCAAACCCCGAAGACAAACGTCAGTTTCTTGTTTATCCGACAGAAAAGATGCTCGACATTCTGCCCGGTGTGAAAGCAGTTTCAGATGAGTGGAACAACTATATAACAAAAGGATTATCCGAAACGGAACTTGAGATTTTCCACTCGGTTTTAAATCGGATGGAAGAAAAAGCAAAGCAAATAATCCGGGAGTTGTAAGAAAAAATGAAAAGAATATTATCTTATCTCAGACCTTTCCGTTTCCGTATGCTTGTCGGTTTTACAATAAAAGTAACGGGCACTATGGCGGAGCTTATTCTGCCGTATATTTTAACATATATACTCGAAGATGTTATCACTGAACTGAATGTCGGAAAAGTCATCGGTTACGGCGGAGTTATGGTGTTTTTCGCTATTGTTGCATGTCTCGGAAATATTATTGCAAACCGCATGGCAGCAAGGGTTACAACAAACTTCTCAAAGGCGATGCGAAAGGAACTTTTTGAAAAAACACTTTATCTTTCCTCGTCAGATACCGATGCGTTCACGATTCCGTCTCTTGAATCGAGAATTACAACCGACACATATAATGTTCATAACTTTATCGGTATGATGCAAAGAATGGGAGTCAGGGCACCAATTCTTCTTCTCGGCGGAATTTCACTTACACTGATTATGGACAGAGCATTAGCTCTTGTTATGATTGCAACTCTGCCGATAATCTTTGTAACGGTTTACGGTATTTCCCGCAAGGGTGTACCGCTTTATACCCGTGTGCAGAAATCTGTAGACAGTATGGTAAGAGTTGCAAGAGAGGATGTGCAGGGCATCAGGGTTATCAAGGCACTTTCAAAAAATGAACACGAAAACCGCAGGTATGATAAAGTGAATGCAGAGCTTTCCAAAAGAGAAAGGCACGCCGGCACAGTCCTCGGTATAGTTAATCCCGCAATGACACTTCTTATGAATCTCGGCATTGCCGCCGTTGTTGCCGTTGCGGCAATCAGAGTGGACAAGGAGTTATCATCACCTGCAACGGTTATTGCATTTATGCAGTATTTCACCCTTATTTCCATGGCAATGATGTCACTTTCAAGAATGTTTGTTATGTATACAAAGTGTGCTGCTTCCGCAAACCGTATAGCCGAAGTGCTGGACACCCTCGACAAGTTCAATGTTGCCGAAGATAACAGCAAAAATGACGGTATACATATTTCGTTTGACAATGTATCATTTTCATATTTAGGTAAAAAGAATAATATTCAGAATATTTCGGTTTCACTGAAAAAAGGCGAAAGACTCGGCATCATCGGTGCAACAGGCAGCGGTAAATCAACCTTTATAAAACTTTTACTGCGTTTTTATGAACCGGATTCGGGCGAAATCAGAATAAACGGCAAAAATATTAAATCCTACAGCCGTGAACAGCTTACGGCAATGTTCGGTGTTGCACTGCAGAACGATTTCATTTATGCCGACACAATCGAGGAAAATATCCGTTTCGGCAGAGATATTTCAAAGGAAGACATAATTAAAGCCGCAAAAACTGCACAGGCACACGATTTTATAACCGCTACGGCTGACGGCTATTCACATATGCTTTCATCAAAGGGAACAAACCTTTCGGGAGGACAGCGACAGAGAGTTCTTATTGCACGTGCTATTGCATCGGAACCTGAAATACTTATTCTTGACGACTCATCTTCTGCACTTGATTACAAAACCGATGCAAACCTCAGAAGGGCACTTGACGAAGATATGTCGGGTTCAACGGTTATCACTGTCGCACAGAGAGTAAGCTCGGTCAAAAACTGCGACCATATCATCGTAATTGAAGAAGGTCAGGTTATCGGTCAGGGTAAACACGAACATCTGCTCAAAAACTGTGCCGAATACCGCGAAATCAGCGAATCACAGATGGGAGGTGCCTTTGTTGAATAAACCAAAAGAAAACAAAACTGTACATAAAAGAGATAACAAAGGCATTATGATAAGGCTCGGTAAATATGTACTCAGCCAGTGGCATCTGTTTATTCCTGCCGTTATTTTCACCCTGCTGTCAAATCAGCTTTCTTTGCTCGGACCGCGTTATTCGGGTGCGGCGATTGATGCAATCGAATCCGCATCGGGTGTGGATTATCCCGTTGTATGGGATAATGTTATAAAAATGATAATCTGCTATGCGGCATCTGCTGTTCTTTCCTATATTCTTGCGGTTGTTATGATTCACCTGAGTCAGAAAATTACATATAAAATGAGAAAAGAGCTTTTTGAAAAGCTCAATACCCTGCCCGTCAGTTACTTTGACACACATTCAACAGGTGATATAATCAGCCATCTGTCATATGATATTGATACGATAAACAGCACTCTTTCGCACGATCTGGTGCAGGTAATGACGAGCATTTACACGGTTGTGGGTTCTTTGATTTTTATGTGGCAGATTTCAAAGGTAATGCTTCTGATTTTTGTTTTCACAGTTCCCGTTTCGATTTTATTTACCCGTTACCGTTCAAAAAAGGTAAGACCTTTGTTCAGGGCAAGATCAAAAAAATACGGTGAGCTTAACGGCTATGCGGAGGAAATGCTTTCAGGTGCAAGAACAATTGAAGCCTACGGCAGACAGGATGTTATTTCAGAGCGTTTCAATGACCGTAACGAGGATGCAATGAACGCCTATTATAATGCTGAATACAATGCGGCATTGCTTTTCCCGACTATCAATCTCATTAACAATGTCTCAATAGCGTTTGTGGCAATTTTTGGCGGAATTCTTTATATGTTTTCTCAGAGCGGAGCAGTTGCGGCAGGTACGATGTTCTTTATTTCTCTCGGCGGTGTTGCTCAGTTTGTTCAGTATTCCCGTAAGTTTGCAGGACCCATAAATGAATTTTCAAATATTCTGCACGAGTTTCAATCCGCATTTTCTGCAGCTGAACGTGTTTTCAGAATACTGGATGAAGAGACTGAGCCTCTTGACTTACCTGATGCCAAGGAATTGAAGACAGTCGAAGGATATGCAGCGTTTGACGACATCACATTCGGTTATACTCCCGAAAAAACGATTCTGAAAAATGTTTCGGTTACCGCATCAAAGGGACAGACTGTGGCAATAGTAGGACCGACGGGAGCAGGTAAGACAACGATTATCAACCTGCTTATGAGGTTCTATGATCCGCAGTCGGGCGAAATCCGCATCGATTCAAATCCTGCACTTAAAATTAAACGTTCAGATTTAAGACTTGCGTTTACTATGGTTTTGCAGGATACATGGCTATTCTACGGCACGGTTTATGATAATATTGTCTACGGAAAAGAAAACGCAACAATGGAACAGGTAAAAGCCGCAGCCAGGGCAGCAAGGATAGATTCTTACATTGAAAGTCTGCCCGACGGCTACAACACAGTGCTTTCCGATGACGGAGTAAACATATCAAAGGGACAGCGTCAGCTGATAACAATTGCCCGTGCGTTTCTTTCAGATGCCCCGATGCTTATTCTTGACGAAGCAACCTCAAATGTCGATTCAAGAACAGAAATTCAGATTCAGGATGCAATGAACGACCTGATGAAAGGACGAACATGCTTTGTTATTGCCCATCGTCTTTCAACCATACAGAATGCCGACACGATTCTTGTGGTCAGAGACGGCGAAATCACCGAACAAGGCACTCACGACGAGCTCATAAAACTCGGCGGATTTTACAGTACACTCTATAAATCCCAGTTTTCATAATCCTTTTCTGAAATAAAAAGTCCCGACCAGCCTGTAAAAAGACTTTTCGGGACTTAAAAACCATATTTTATTATTCCCACTCAATTGTGCCTGTGGGCTTGGGTGTAAGGTCCATGAGGACACGGTTGATGCCTTCGACTTCGTTTGTGATACGTGCTGTGATCTTATGAAGGACTGCATAAGGAATTTCTTCTATAGTTGCAGTCATGGCATCAGTTGTGTTGACAGCTCTGATGATTGCGGGCCAGCCTTCGTAACGGCTTTCATTTCTGACGCCGACACTCTTCATATCGGGAACTGCGATGAAATACTGCCATACCTTGCCTGCAAGACCTGCAATTTCAAACTCCTCACGGAGAATTGCATCTGCTTCTCGGAGTGCATGAAGTCTGTCACGTGTGATAGCGCCGAGGCAACGGACACCAAGTCCGGGACCGGGGAACGGCTGACGGTAAACCATGTTATGAGGAAGACCGAGAGCATCGCCGACAATTCTTACTTCGTCCTTGAAGAGAAGTTTGATAGGCTCAACAAGCTCCATAGCCATATCTTCGGGAAGTCCGCCAACGTTATGATGTGACTTGACTGCCTGTTTGCCCTCTGCCTGCTTGATGCTTTCGAGGATATCGGGGTAAATTGTACCCTGTGCAAGGAAAGAAATACCATCAAGCTTTGCAGCTTCTTCATCAAACACCTTGATAAACTCTGCGCCGATGATCTTTCTCTTCTTTTCGGGGTCACTTTCACCTGCAAGAAGGTCAAGGAATCTGTCTGTTGCATCAACATAAACAAGGTTTGCATCAAGTGCTTTTCCGAAAACATCAATAACCTGTTCGCTTTCACCCTTACGCATAAGACCGTGATTAACGTGAACACACACAAGCTGTTTGCCGATAGCCTTGATAAGAAGAGCAGCAACAACTGATGAGTCAACACCGCCTGAGAGAGCGAGAAGAACCTTCTTGTCACCAACCTGTGCACGAACTGCCGCAACCTGTTCATCAATAAACTGCTGAGCCAGTTCCATTGTGGTTATACGAACCATTGAGTCGGGTCTTTTGTTTGAATCCATAGTATTTTCCTCCTGTATATTTAAGTTATTATAAACAATAAATTATGCTATATAGTATAATCCTTTTTTTATAGCATTTCAAGAATTTTTTATTATAAACATAAGAAAAATTTCAGGTTATTTATCTGAATTTAATGTATAATTTAACCTATCTTTCATCATAAAACAATGAAGCCATGGCAAACGCCACAGCTTCATCTTTATTTTCAGAATTTAAACAGGTTCATGATCCAATCAATGATGGACTGGAAGAATGCAATGATTCTTTCAAAGAAAGATAAGTTTTCTTCGGGATCTTCATCATAGTCTGTCGGAACGGAATAATTATTACCGTTCCACTGGGATGTTGTGTCTGACAACCAATCAATTCTTTCAGAAATAAAATCGTTCAGGAATATATTTGCGTTTTCAAATGACACTTTCTGTCCCTTATGCACATACACAAATCTGCTGTCGAAAACATTCCAGAGCTTTTCATTCATCAACTGTGAGCTCTTTACATTTTCAGCCATAGTGTACACAGTACCGTTATCGCCGATCATCTTCTGAACTGCAAGATAAAATTCACCGTTCTGTTTATTCAGAGTCTTTTTAACTGCGTTTCTGAAGCTTTCAATTTTGATAAGCCCGTCAGCAAGATAGTTGTTTACAGCATAGAAATTTTCCGGATTTGCAGTCGCAACCTGTATATTGTCGTGGAATCCGCCGGGACCGTAGCAGGGATCGTAGTCCCAGACAGGTCCTGCATACAGAATATCCTCATCAGCAGGCATATAGAAATATGTGGATGACATAAATCCGTCAACATTTTTGCTAAGTTCATTGATAAGATATAATTTTACCAATGAGTCAAGATCACAGTATTCATAGTAATACTTGCCTGTTTTTGCGTTATAACCGTTTGAGCTGTAAACAGCATCTTCAAATTCCTGCCAGAATGATGCTATGTATGCACCTGTATCCTTAGTAAGAACTTCGGGATTCTTTGTAAGAACGCCCTGATTTCTGTTTGTGATAAAACCTGTAGGTTCATCGGGATATCTGTGCGGGAACTCCAATTCAAGAAGATATGCATGATGAGATGCACCGTCGGGAAGTTCAGGCTCACTCAGACCGTCCACATATTTATATGAGCCCTTGCTGTTGGCTGAAGCTTTTACACTGCCTTTGCTTGCAATTGTCTTTGTAACAATCACCTGGTTTTCGAACGCATCTGTATCTTCATTAAGCTCTTCGATAGCCTTATCTGTATCGTCAATATCAATTCTGGAAGAACCTACCTCTGTTTTTTCGCAAAGAAGATATGCACCTCTGTATACACCGTCAAAATACAGATCAACAGGTTCGTAATTAGGAACATAAGGCATATCAAGATCCATTGCCAGCTGGAATGTGATGGAGTTATGGATCAATGTTGCGTCAAACATGTTAGCAAGAAGAATCCATTTTTTATTGGCTTCGTCTTTGTTATTATTGATAAGATCGACCTTTTTATCAAGCTTGAACTGGTATGCTTTTTTATCTGATCTTGTAAAAGTTGAATTACCTCTTGCCTTGATTTCTGTAATTTTGTCAGAATGTTCAACTTCACCATCAAGACCTACAACAGACATATTGCCTTCTGCTTCATTTCCTTTTACAGCATCAACCCAGGCTATACCTTTGCTTACAGGATCATCACTTACATAGAAAAGAGCACGGACATTTGCAGATTTCATGATAATAAGAACTGAACCGTCTGCAAACGTTACTGTGTATTCACCGTTTTTTGCTGTACAGATTGCTGTCAGATCAAAGGCTTCACCGCTTGCGATTGTTACCGTACCCTTATCTGCAGAAAGCTCAATAGAATCTGCATCAAAATCAAGCACAAGATTTGTCAGATCGGCAGATGAAGGCAGGAAAAGATATGTTTTTCCGTTTCTTCCGGTTTGTGTTGCTATGACTGTGTTGTTATCATCAGCATTTGCCTTGAATGAAACATCAGAATTTGCTGCAAAAGAAGTTATTGCAAGGCATGCAACAAGGATAATGACAGAAAAAATGGTCAGTAGAAGTTTTTTTGTTGATTTCTTCATTTTTATATCCTCCGATATTCATAAATTAATAAAATTTTACCATAAAATAAAAAATTTTGCAATACCAAAAAAACACCCCTCGGATTTTTCTCCAAGGGGCAGAAATCATTATTCAAGTTTTGCTGATTTTCTTAATATTTTTCTTGCATCTGCAGCTGTAAGTTTGTTATCACCGGTCATATCGCCGATTTCAAGAATTTCATCCGTAAGCTTTTCAAGCGATGCTGAAATTCTCAGGGCAAGTCTTGCATCTGCCGCATTGACTTTACTGTCCATGTTGATATCGCCTTTTTCATACTTTGGTTTGGGCTGAACTGTGATAAGCATCACTTTTTTACAATGATTACATTTGTAAACAATGCAAGTTTCGGAATTTCTGCTGTCACCCGGATCAGGAGTATACTCATGCGTAAGAGCTTCACCTTCGGTCAATCCGCAACCACTGCATTTTTTAGGACTGTTACAGGTTGCGTCTTTCCATGAATGTCCTTTCGGTGCCAATTCTTTATACTGTTTAAAAACAGTTCCGCAATCGTTACATACCAGTCCCTCTGTATTTCCGCCTGTTGTACAGGTTGCATTTTTCGCAGGAGTTTTTTCGATGTGGGCATGATATCTGTATGTCAGAGGGAATGATGCATCTGTGGGGACGGAATACTTTTCTCCATTCCATTCGGATGTGATATCAGAAAGCCATTCGATTCTGTTTGAAACGAAATAATCAAGAAAACTGATTGAATTTTCATATGTTACTTCATCAGTACAGAGAAGTGTTGTTATGACTTTATCATTGATATTCCAGAGTTTGTAGTTCATTTTCTGTGAACTGAAAACTGCGTCTGAAAAAGTTTTTATATATCCGGCTTCACCAAGCATATTCTGAACTGCTTTGTAAAAAACTCCGTCTGATTTATCAAGCTTTGCTTTGACTGCATCACGGAAGCTTTCAATTGTTATAAGAGTACCGAGCATATATTTTGTCGTAGCGAAGAAATTCTCGGGATTTGCGGAAATCTCTCTGTTTCCGTTGTAACCTGTGCCGTAACAGATATCAAAATCCCATACAGGGCCTGCGTACATTATATCTTCATTTTCGGGAAGATAGAAAAATGCTGATGAACGGAAACTGTCATAGTTTTTTGTAAATTCATTTATGAGATAAATGTTCACAAGAGAATCAATGTCACAGTATTCATAATAATACTTACCCGTTGCTTTGTTGTATCCGTCAGGGCTGAAAACCGCATCCTCAAAGTCCTGGAAATACTGACTGATAAAAGCTCCTGTTTCTTTTGTCAGATATTCGGGATTTTTTGTGACTACAGCCTGACCCCGGTTTGTTACAAATCCGGATTGTTCATTGGGATATCTGTAAATAAAGTCAAGTTCAAGAAGATAAGCATGATGTGTTGTCCCGTTTTCGAGTTCAGGCTCAATAAGACCTTGCACATACTTATATGATCCTGCACTATCTGTTTTTGCGTTTATTTCACCTTTGCTTGCAGTTGTTTTTGTAACCACAACAGGATTTTCGTATGCATCAATATCTTCGTTTATATCTTCAATAAGCCCGTCAAGGTCCCCGATATCAACTCTTGTTTTGTCAACTTCAACCTTTTCTGCAAGAAGATAAGTTCCTCTGTATTCTCCGTCATAATAAAGATCCACAGGTTCACTTTCTACTGTATACGGAAGTCCTATGTCTTGTGCAAGTGCAAAAGTAAGCTGATTGTGAATCAATGTAATGTCGGCAGCATTTGCAAGAAGCACCCATTTTTTATTTGCATTTTTTTCATCACCGATAAGAGCCGTTTTTTTGCCGATTTTTATCTGGTATGCCTTTTTTACAAAGTCAGTAAAAGTAGAATTTCCTCGTGCTTTAAGCTCCGTAAGTTCATCTTCATGAAAAACCGTTCCGTCAGCATTAAGAAATACCATTTCACCCTTTGCCTCATTTGACTTTGAAGTATCTACCCATTCTCTCCCCTCTTTGACGGGATCCTCACTGGCAAGATACAGGGATTTTACAGATTCGGATTTCATGACGGTTATTTTTTGCTGCAGAACTGTTCCGGCTTCGGGCACACATGTTATTCTGACCGTATATTCGCCGTTTTCTGATTTGTAATCATCAAAAAGAGAAAGGATATCAATTTTTTCTCCGAAATCTGTTTTTACAGACTTATCTGCAGATACGGTTATATATGAATATTCGCTCTCAGAATTAAGAATCAGTTCTGAAAGATCAGCAGATGAGGGTAAAAAGATATAAGCACTTCCGTCGGCTGCTTTCTGCGGATAAACCACAGTATTTTCATTTTCCGAATTGGCAATATAATAAAAACTGTCAAATGTTGTTTTTTCTGCAACTTTTGCTGATGCTGAAAAAGCACCTATCATTGCAAGAGAAAAAATCAAAATGATTATTGATAAAATCTTTGAAGTCTTCATACTAATCCTCCTTTTTCCGGGGAAAAATATCAGAAGCAGAAAAACATCCCCCTCTCCTACATTATATAGGAGAAGGGGGTGAAAGTCAATTGTTTAAATTTTCCGAAGCGTCAGATTTTATCAGAAGCTTTTGTCAAGCTTTGCTGCAACTCTGAGAATCTTTCTTGCGTCTGCTGAAGTGATGACACCATCAACATTTACATCGGCAATAACAAACATTCTTGAATCTGTTACAGGGTCAAGTTTTGCTGCGATTCTGAGTGCAAGTCTTGCATCAGCTGCTGTAATTTCATCGTCTCCGTCAAGATTACCGAGTCTGTAAGAAGGATTTACAGGCGGTTCGGGATCGTCTGTGGGAGGTTCGGGCTTGTTGGGATCTTTAAGAGCAGGAATTTCTTCCTGAGCAACCGTGATCTTGTCGCAAGTTTCACAGTGTTCACCCTCTGTAAGACCTGTTACGCCGATCTGAGGTTCAACAGCTTCGTCAATTACCTTGACATAAGGATGATCTTCGATATGATTCTTCATAATCTTACCGTCTTCATCGAAGTAGTAGAACAATCCCTTAAGCGCGAAGTTTTCATCTTTGAGCTGAAGCTTACCGTCAGCAGAGAATGTATAAGCTTGCTCATCAATTGTCTGTTCGCCTGTTACTGCATAGAAATCGTTACCGAAATAGTAAATATCACCTGAAACGTACTGCCATCCTGTAAGTCTTTCATTATTGCCCCAGTAGTAAACAAGACCGTTTGCAGTTTCAGTAAGTGCACCTTCTACGAGTCTACCCTGATTATCGAATGCAAAGAGAAGAAGTGAATCTGTACTTTCGATCGGGTATTTTCCGTCCTTGACTTTATCAATTGAGATCTTACCGTCATTTTCGAGTGTTGCCATACCGTAACCGGTCTGTCTATCAAAATAGTACCAGTAACCGTCGATCATATGCCAACCACGCTGTTTTTCACCTGCGATGTAGTAATAAGTATAGAAGCCTTCTTTTGCAAGAGCACCCTTTACAAAATTACCGTCATCATCAAAGGTATATGTGTACTTGCCTATTGTAACTTTACCTGTTGAGGGAAGACCGTCAGCACCGAGATAGTACTGCTGACCGATCCATCTGTTGGTTGCAAGTGTACCGTCTTCAAGAACGAACGCATACTTTGTAAGCTTACCGTTTTCATCTAACGGATATGTGTAATCGCCGATCTTTGTATCGCCTGTATCAAGAAGACCGTCAGGACCGAGATGGTAAACACCACCATCCTTTTCAATCCACTTGTTTGCAACAAGAGCACCGTTTTCAACAATTGCAAACTCAACAAGCTTACCTGCTTTATCGAATTCGTATTCATAATCACCGATGTCTTCAAATCTTGTAACGGGGATGCCGTTTTCATTGAAGTAGTAGATATCACCGTTGATGTCTGCCCACTGATTTGCAGTTGCAACACCATCTGTAAGCTGCATGATAAGGCCTGTTGCTTTATCTGTTACAAGTCCTGTGTAGCCTGCTGTGGGGATTGCGTATCCGCATACGGAGCAAACGAGATATTCACCGTCGTTTACATAGGAATGACCGTTTTCTGTACATGTTACTTCCTTTGTGGCTGTGTAAGAATCAATAAGTGTTGATTCACCTGTTGCACGGTCACAATTGTATGTTGAAATCTCAAATGTTGTGTCTGTTGTCTTAACAGTCATGTAAACTGCTTCGTAATCCTCATTGAGGTTCGCGAAATAATGTGCAGGTTCGTTAACGATGTCGTAGCTCTTTTCACCTGTTGAACCGCAGATGATATAAACTGTACCGTTTTCTGCATCAGGTTTACCTGCTGTAAGAGGCTGAGTTCTTGCGTAGGAGTGGTCATGACCTGAAAGAACAAAGTCAAGATCTGCTGTATCTGCTACTTCTGTAATGAATTCACGAAGGCCCTTTGTTGCACCGCCGGGATTTGTATAGAAGGGAGGCTGATGCATAACAAGAATCTTCCATGTAGCTGTTGAAGCTTTTGCATCTTCAATAAGCCATTTTGCAGCCTGCTTGTATCCTGTCATACCAACATAATTGAATACTGCAACGTAAACATTACCGTACTCTACGGAGTATGCATCGGGAGCCTTGTCTGTTCTGTCGCCGGGAATATCGAAGTAGTGAGCTGAGTTAATACCTGTAAGATCACCGTAGTATTCATGGTTACCGAGAACATGAACAATATCTGTGTTTCCGAGAATATCACTGCTGAATGTTGAACCTACTGCATCCCAATACTTGAATGCGCCGCCGTTGTCAACAAGGTCACCGGTCTGAAGACCAAAGGAGTAATCAACATTTGTTGATGCAAGAGCGTTCTTGATGTTTTCAACATCAGTTGTATCTTCGGATTGAACGTCACCGATAATGAAGAAGTTTGTGTTTTCTCCTGCTCTGGTTGTTGAGAAGCTTCTGATATCACTTCTTGTTTTGCCGTCACCGACATAGAAAACATATTCTGTATCAGGCTTGAGCTCTGTGAGAGTAACACTGTTGAGTCTTACAACATAGTTTGTAAGATATGAGCCGGATGATGACATTTCTGAAAGATATGAAGTACCGTATGAAACAGTCCATGATATCTTTTCGGGTGTATCATAGTCTGATTTTTCTGTATAGTATACAACTGCCTTATCTTCTGTTGCAAGAGGATTTGACATCCAGGAAATACTCTGTTCTGTTTCAGGATTCTTTGCTGCATTAAGTTTTACATAAGTGGGAATACCTGTTGCGTCACCCTTTGCTTCGTAACTCTGGGCTTTGAATGTGAATGAACGGAAAGTATTATAAACAGCGTCAACACCGTTTTCAGGGTCTGCAGGAGTAACTTCAACCTGCTTTGTTGCTGTAAGAGCATATTCCTTTACTGCATCAACAAAGATATCTGTGAAGATTTTGCCTTCTGCATCTGTTGAGCCGAGAACCGTGTAAGCACCGTAGTCATTGCCTTCCTTGATTGCATAGGAAACTTCTGCACCTTCAACAGACTTGCCTTCCTTGTCTGTTACATAGATGTTGCCACCTGCAGAACCTACAATCATTATGTCAGCATTGAACACAAGAGGAGCTTCACAGGTAGAAACGATTTTACCTGAGAAAGCTGTAACAGCTTCTGATTCACCGCTTAAATAAGTGATAGCACCCTTTGAAACTCTGTGAGTTACTTCAAGATTTTCGGGAGTATCTGCGGGAACCTTTGTGATAACGGAAGCAATCTTATCATTGCCTTCTGCAACTGTTGCAACTTCGTCTTTTACTACTCTGAATGTGAGAGTATCTCTGATTGAGTTATAAACAGCTTCACCGTCAAGCTTAAAGCCGGGAGCTGCTTCAACAGTAACATTTCTCCAGTAGCTTGTGAAAGCTGAAAGAACCTTGATTTCGATATCAGCTGCTGCAATATCTGCCGCATTGTTGGTAACGATATCAAGAATGAAATCTTCACCGAGAACGGGAGTGTTTGCCGCAACAAATGAAACTTCTGTATCTTCAGCACCGCTGTCGATTGTGAAGTATCTCATCTGAGTTGTCTTGTTGCCGAATACGTCAGCTACTTCGATTTCGATAACATGTTCACCGTCAGGAAGAACTGCATCATAGAAATAGATTTCGTCATTACCTGCATCGATGTAGCACTTATCTGTAACATCAACACCGTCAATGTACATCTTTGTAGCTTCATCATTGATGCCTGTCATATACTTATCCTGAACATCAGCATATGATGCCTTGAAAGTATTTGCATTTGATGTGTAAACTGTTTCGCCGTCAACTATCTCTTCTGCAAGGTCGCCGATATAGTTGATTTCGGGGTTATGTGTATCTGATGTATTAGCACCGTAGATAAGAGTAATATCATCAATGTAGATTGTATCAGCTGTGGGAGTACCCATGCTTGCGGGCTGATATGAAATCCAGAAGATACCTGCACCGGGGTTGAGACCGTAAGGCTCATAAGAACCGCCTACATTTGATGTACCTGTATAACCCTTTGTACCTGTGAGGTCAAATTCGAGGTACTTCCAGCCTGTCCAGTTGATACCGCCTGTTTCTGTGCCTAAAACTTCAGATGTTGTAATACACTGATATGACTGCTGAGTATGAGCTTCACCCTTTTCAATGGCTTCTACTGTCATACCGCTTGCACAGTTGAGATAGAGATGATAGTTGGTTGTGCCTTCGGGTGCATATACCCATACACCCATTGCTGTGGGTGAACCTTCAAATGCCATAGGAGCTGTTGTTGTACGGAGATAGAAGTTTGCATTTGAAGCATAGTTATATGATGAATAGTCGAATGTGATTCTCAGTGACTTGTCGCCGAAACGGGTAGGCTCACCGTCTTCAGCAGAAACGATATCTGTGAAAACACCATCGTTGTTGACTGCTGCATTGGGCCACATAAAGAGTTTATGTCCTTCTTCAAGAAGTTCCCATGCTCTGCCTCTGTAACCGTTATATCCGTTTGCTGTAAGCCAGTTTGCACCGTTAACGGGAACTGAGAAAGAGGGAACATAGTTAGGAGCATCCTTGTTTTCTTCACCTGTTACATATTCAAAGTCGAAAAGGGAAATCTGCTTTGAACCGATGAAAACTGTAAGTTCAAGGGGTGCAAGTTCTTCATTACAAAGAAGTTTTGCAGTAACCTTTGCATTGTAAGCGTTTTCTTCTGCACCTGTGAAGAAGAGACCGTCAAAAGTACCTGCAACACCATTAAGGTCTGCACCTTCTGCACCTGTTGAACTATCAACGATTGTCCATTCAATATCGTCTGCTTTCATAATGACATCTCTGTCCTGATACTTTGCAACGATACCGAAGTCAGTTTCAACACCGGGGCCGACTGCCTGTTCTGTACTTGCAACAAAAAGAGTATCAGGAACAACAATAGAAACTGATGTTGAGCCTTTTACTGCTTCGCCGACCATATAGTTGACTGTAACATCGCCGGTGAAGCCTTCTGCTGCTGTAAATACGCCTGTTGCAGGATCAATTGTACCTGCTGCTTCATCTGCAAGAGCGAACGCACCGTCTTCAGGAAGAGCAACCGCTGCACCTGCGCCGTCAACACCTGATGCATCAAAATCTACAGTGGAGCCGGGTGTGTAAATTGTATTGTTAGGTGTAACATTTGCATGGTCAAATTCTCCGTCAGGAGTAGCATTGGAGTAAATAAGCAATGCTGTTGAAACAGTTCTTTCTGTACCGTCTGAAGGGCTGTTTCTTACTGCAAGATTTGTTTCACCTTCGTGCTGTGAAACGAGAGTTGCTGAACCGCCGCCGTCAACCTGGAGAGCTGTTACACAACCGAGTGAAAGCATCTGCTGTGCATTCTCTTCAAATGTCTGACCGCATGATGCGGGAGCCTGACGACCGTCTGCTGTAACGAAAACAACAGTACCGTCTGCCTTGATACCGATAGATGTTCTGGGGAACTTATCTTTATTTGCCTTGAGGTTAGGATTGATCATTCCATCCTGAACAAGCATATTGCTGCCGCCGACAACTTCCTTTGCATTCTCAGGGATTTCACCGCTGCCGATAACTGCTGTGCCGTCGTCAAGAATTGCAAAGTAGGAGCTGTTACCGCCTGAGGTTGTCTCGTTGTATTTAACACCGTTCATAACAAGAGAACCGAGAGGTGCACCCGACTGCATATTGAAGAAGTCACAGTTGATACCGCCGACAATTTCAAAATGTTCCTGATGCTGTACATTTTTATAGTAGTTTTCTGCAGCAACAGCCTGGTCACGAACAGTCTGCATACCCCATGTGGGAGTAGGAGCAAGATTGTTCATGTAGTTCTGATAGCTGGCAAGAATACCTACGTTGGGATTGCTCAGATCAATTTCGAGAACATAGCTCTGAACCTGATTTGAACCATCCTTGTCATGTGTAACAAGGTGAGATTCTGTTACGCCGGGGACTACATTATAATCTGTTTTTGAGGTAAGCTTTGTGTTGGAACCGACATTATTAAGGTCAACAGTTATGCCTGCCGCAAAAGCTGTCATGGGAGACATGACGGAAAACAGCATTACTAAAGTTAAAAGTAATGCAAGACTTGATTTAAGTCTCATTTTCGTTTTCATAATTATGTATCCTTTCTCTTTTTATTATACCTATTAAAGATATACAGTTGCATTATAGAACAACTTTTGCAAAAAGTCAACAATAAATAACTTTTAAAATTGTAAACTTTTATACATTTTGGCATTAAAGTGAAAAAAGGACGGAGATTCCGCCCTTTTTTGTTATGAATTTTCTGCAAGTACTGTAATTTCTTTTACGGAATCACGGACAGCTTTATTTGCAAGGATTTTTCCACTGAAAGAGTCCTCAAAACAAGCTGTATAAAGAACCATTTTAGCATTGTTGCTGCCCTGAACCTTTGAAAGAAGATCTGTGAGCATTTCTTTCTTTGACGGATTTTTCTTTGCCGTGATGTTTCTCATTGTTATCTGCAATTTGTCTTCACAAGAAATTTCAGCAACAATCCGAATCGTTCCGTCATTTACGGTATGTTCAAATGATATATTATTGCCGTTAACTGTCACAGAGACGTTTTCACAATCGGTTACATCCTTGAATGAAAATGTATATCTGCGTTTTTCGGGAATAACACACAAGTCACCCGCTGCGGGATTAACCGTAAATGTTACATCGCCGTTTTTCTCGGCAACTTCAAATTCAGTTTCTGCAAAAGCACCGTTTTTATAGTTCATTGTTTCGCCGTCATCTTCGTAAAGTCTGAACTTGCCGTTTCCTCTGTATATGAGAATTTCCATATCTTCGGGATTTGCGCAATCGTTTGTTCTGTCATTGACTGCAAAAG
This sequence comes from Clostridia bacterium, assembly GCA_017531385.1. Lineage (GTDB taxonomy): Bacteria > Bacillota > Clostridia > Oscillospirales > Acutalibacteraceae > UBA1081. Next base: position 26,039 of record JAFXLD010000072.1, on the reverse strand, counting down.
GAATAATTGCACCTTCTTTTGCAAGAACGGGAATTGATGACAAATCACGGAACATCTTTATCTTTTTACCGCCGTTATAAATTCTACCGGTGAAAATATCCGTATATCTGCCATCGGGAAGCCATACATCAGAAGAAGAAGTGAGTGTTTTTTTGTCAATTTTTGTTGTTATGGGTGAAACAATCAATTCCGTGCCGAACCAATACTCATTGGGAACATTATATGCTTCATCGTTTTCGGGATTCTCGTAGTACATCGGTTCCATAAGAGGTCTGCCGTCACGGTGAGTGAGCATATTCATTGTATATATATAAGGTATAAGCCTGTGACGGAGTCGCAGATAATCAATTGCATTTCTCTCTGTGTCCTTGCTGAACTTCCAGGGCTCTTTACCGAGGAATTCATTACTTGTGGAGTGCAGACGGTTGATGGGACTGAAAGTGCCGAACTGAAGCCAGCGGATATAGAGTTCATCGTCACGTTTACCCATGTGATGACCGCCGATATCATGACTCCACCATGAATAGCCTGCATTTGAAGCCGTTGCTGTGAAATACGGCTGAAAATCAAGGGCAGGCCATACAACAAGAGTGTCGCCCGAAAAACCTAAAGGATATCTGTGGCTGCCGGGGCCTGCATAACGTGAAAGAATAAGAGGTCTTTTGCCGTTTCTGCCACTGTCTATGCTGTGATAATGATTGAGCCACCAGAGAGGATCAAGCCCTTTGACTGTGGAGTTTTCACCCTGCTGCCAATCGATCCACCAGAAGTCAACACCGTCTTTTTCATAGCCGTGATGAAGATATTTGAAATAACCTTCAGTAAATTTCTTATCGGAAATATCAAACTGAATCGTCTCTTTTGTTGCAGGATCAATGCCCATAAATTCGGCAAAGTCCTCATACATATCCTCAAAAAATCTTACACCGTCTGACGGATGAAGATTTACGGTAATTTTAAAGTTGCTGTCCTTAAGAGTTTTCAAAAAGCCTTTATAATCGGGAAAAAGCTCCGTATTCCAGCTGTAACCGGTCCAGCCTGATGCCTGAAAAGCTGCCATGACTTTATTTTTTGCACCGTCGATTTCCCTGTCGGGTGTTGCATTTTTTCCGAAACGCTCTTTAACATCAACCCAGTGCCAGTCCATATCGATAGTCGCAACGGTGACGGGTATTTCGGAATCAATAAAACGATTCATCAATGTCAAGTATTCTTCCTGTGTGTATGCCTTGTAACGGCTCCACCAGTTACCGAAAGCAAAACGGGGAATCAAAGGTGTTTTTCCCGTAAGACGATAGAAATCACGGAGTGCGCCTTTGTAATCATGCCCGTATGCAAAAATATATTTATCCGTACCGCCGTCTTTTCTGTGAAGATAGTCATTTCGGGAACAGACCGAACCGTCATCAACAAGCACAAGCGTCTTTGAGTCGTCCATTATCGCAACACCGTTACGTGACAATATACCGTCTTCAAGACTGACCTTCCCTGCAGTCATGTCAAGAGTACGTCTTGTTCCTTTGAGATTGCCTTTTCTGAAATTCTTGTCAGACATATCTTTCATAATTACCTGAACAGGTTTTCCGTCCGATGAAAAAACAAAAGATACATCTTCCGTTCTGATTTCAATGCCTGAATTATTTTCCTTAACCTCAAATGACGGTGTTTCAAAATTTCTGTTAAGCACCGTCTGTGTAGGCATATCACAGAATATACCGTCGGGCTGAGTTTCAATTCTGACAAGCCTTGAAGTGAGTACGCTTATTCTTACATTATTTTTTAAACAGATCTGACTGTCAGGCGTTTTTCCACTGATTTCATCACGGAATGCTTTTGCAAATCTTTCCATATCTATCAACTCCGATTATAATCTTTTTTTGCTTTATGGAAACGCAGTTTCCTATAAAGTAAAAAATAAAACCGATTATCCGTTCTGACAACATCTGACGGAAAACCGGCTCATGACACCTTTACCGACAGGCAAAGGTGTCAGTTAAATATGCACTTATTTTATATATGTACTTATTCTGATTATTCAAAATCGATTCCGCAAAGAAGTTCCTTAAGAGCCTTTGCATCGTTTGCAGTAAGAGTGATACCCTTGCCCATTTTTTCATGATCGGGACCCCAGTCACGGATGTCGTACTTAGGTTCTTTACCGTTCCAACTGATGAGGTTAAGCTCTTTTGCCCAGCCGCCTGCGCCTTCTGAGATAACTCCGAATGTTTTTACGATTTCATAAGTGAATTCCGGCATGATAATTCCTCCAGAAAATATTTAGATATATTTATTATATTAATAAGTAAATAAAAAATCAATAGTTTTATCTTATTTTCCTTTAAATATTTGTGCAGATTTTTTAAAATTGCACTCATTTATGAACATTTTGTAAACAAATCAGGCTTTTTTGAAATTTGACCCGGAAAAAGCGGGTCAAAACAGGGAGTTGAGACTATTTATGGAAGGCATAAATACAAAAGAGGTGATGTGATGAAAAAATTAACCGGTCGTGAAGAGCTTTTCTGTCGCCTTTATGTTTCCTGCAGAAACTCCAGAGAAGCGGCATTCAGAGCCGGATATAAAGTCTGTCCAGAGATAACATCGAGAAAGCTTCTGGCAAAACCTATTGTAAGGGAAACTGTTGAAAAACTGAAAAAAGAAACAGCTTTCACTTCGGAGGAAGTCAGCGCAGGTCTTCACAGAATTGCTTTTGCATCTTCATCTGATGCCGTGAAGCTACTGCTGAGCGAAGATTATCAGAATCTTGAAATTGAAGAGCTTGACCTTTTTAATGTGGCAGAAATAAAAAGACCGAAAGGCGGAGGTCTTGAAATCAAGTTTTTTGACCGTATCAAAGCACTTGAAAAACTGGGAGAAATTTCCGAAACAACTCAGGAAAACAATGCAATACCTTTTTACGAAGCACTTGAAAAAAGCGCTGCATCACTCAGTGGTGGTGTGAAGTGAAATTTGAAACATTTTCACCCAAACAGCTGAAAGTTCTTACCTGGTGGTGCAAAAACAGTGAAACCGGAAATTTTGACGGCATTATCTGTGACGGCGCTGTAAGAAGCGGAAAAACAATGTGCATGTCCATATCTTTCATAGCATGGGCTATGGGTAGTTTTGATGACACTTCATTTGCGCTCTGCGGTAAAACCGTAACATCTCTCAGACGCAATGTAATAACCCCGCTTCTGCCTGTTCTTACCGACTTAGGCTTCACATGCCGTGAAAAAATTTCAAAGGGACTTGTTGAAATTGAATTCGGAAACACAAAAAACAGATTTTATCTTTTCGGCGGAAGAGATGAATCTTCGGCTTCTCTGATTCAGGGACTTACTCTCGGCGGTGTTCTTCTTGACGAAGTGGCACTCATGCCACGTTCATTTGTTGAACAGGCTGTGGCAAGATGTTCCGTAACAGGGTCAAAGCTCTGGTTCAACTGCAATCCCGAAAATCCGCTTCATTGGTTCAACAAGGAGTGGATTGAAAAAGCAAACGACAAGAACTGCCTTTATCTCCATTTTGTTATGGAAGACAATCCGTCATTATCAGAATCAATTATCGAGCGATACCGTTCACTTTATTCAGGTGCGTTTTTTGAACGCTTTGTTGAGGGTAAATGGGTCGCAGCCGAAGGACTTGTCTATCCGTTTTTTAACGGCAAAGACAATGTTTATCAGGGTGTTCCCGAATGCGAAAAATTCTATATTTCCTGTGACTACGGAACAGTGAATCCGTTTTCATTGGGACTGTGGGGACTTTGTGACGGCATATGGTACAGAATTGATGAATGCTACTGGTCGTCAAAGCGTGAGGGAAATCAGAAAACAGACGAGGAGTATTACAGTATGCTCGAAGAACTTGCAAAGGGGCGTTCAATCGAAGCTGTTATTGCAGACCCGTCTGCCGTAAGCTTTATGGAATGTATCAGAAGACACGGCAGATTCAAAGTCATTCCTGCAAAAAACGATGTGAATGACGGTATCAGAAGAGTTTCGGAAGCACTCAAAGGCAACAGAATAAAAATCTGTGCACATTGCAGTGATATAATCCGTGAATTCGGTCTGTACCGATGGGAAAGCAGTTCTTCAAAAGATACTCCGAGAAAAGAACATGACCATGCCATGGATGATATGAGATATTTCGTCTCAACGGTGCTTTACGGCAGAGCAGACGACGGATTCATGGTCATAGTTACAGAAAGGACATAAAAATGAAACTTTTTGAAAGAAAACAGAAAAAAGAAAGCTCCGAGGTTGCCGTAACAGGTGTTCCCCAGATTCGCAGCAACCGTTTTTCGTCATTCGGTACAGATTCCGTAAGCTTTTCTGCCGAAAAACAGCTTTACGGAAACTTGAGAAAGAGTGTACCGGTGATAGACGGTGCCATCGGAAAAATCGTAAGACTTACGGGAGGTTTTTCCGTAAAATGTTCAGATAAAAATGCACAGAAACAGATTGATGATTTTCTGAAAAATGTTAATGTGGGCGGAAATCTCTGCGGAATGGATTCGTTTGTCGATTTATTTCTCGATCAGCTTCTGACCTACGGTACAGCCGTAGGTGAAATGGTTCTGAATCAGGATAACCGCACTTTTTCACTTTATAACGGTGAAATTGACAACATTGTTCTTGAACGCAACAAAAACAACCCCTTGCATGTGGATATATGCACATATGAAGGCGGAAAAACCGTTCCCGTTAAAAATCCTCAGCGTGTTATTCTGTCGGTGCTTGATCCCGAAGCCGGAAATCTTCACGGCAATTCCATTCTCAGAGGTCTGCCTTTTGTAAGCTCCGTACTTCTGCAGATTTTTGAAACAATCGGCACAAACTGGGAACGCGTGGGGAATCTCCGTTATGCAGTTACCTACAAGCCTCAGAATGATGCAATGGACAAGGCGTATGCAAAAGAACGTGCAATGCAGATTGCAAGAGGCTGGAGCGATGCAATGAAATCAGGAAACGAAGTCAAGGATTTTATTGCCGTGGGCGATGTTGACATCAGGGTTATCGGTGCAGATAATCAGATTCTCGACAGCGAAATTCCCGTAAGACAGCTTTTGGAGCAGATTGTTGCAAAAACAGGTCTTCCGCCTTTTATGCTCGGTCTTAACTGGTCAACAAGTGAAAGAATGGCACAGCAACAGACAGATCTGCTCACAAGTGAGCTCTGGCATTACAGACGTATCCTTACTCCCGTAATTGAAAAAATCTGCAGGATGTTTCTGCGCATGAACGGTTTTTCTTGCGATTGCAATGTTGAATGGGATGATATCTCACTTCTCGACGAAACCGAGCAGGCAAAGGCACTTTATTACAATGCTCAGGCAGAAAAGTATATGGCAGAAGCATCAGCTTTAAAGGAGAAATAAATGAACGAAATGAAAATTATCAAAAACGCATCGGAAGTATGTCCCGTAACGGGAACACCAGACGAAGAAGCCCTTGAGCTCATTTCACGTTTTGCGAGAAAAACTCCCGATGCAGAAAAAATCTATACATTTTCCGTTATCCTCTGCGATAACGAAATTGACCGTGACAATGAAAGATTTTCCACCGAAGCTCTCGAAACACTCAAAAGTATGTTTGTGGGTGTTACGGGAATCTTTGACCACAGCATGAAAAGCTCCGACCAGACTGCAAGAATTTACAAAACTGAGCTTGTCCGTGACGGATCAAAAACTACTCTTGCAGGCGAAGCATATACCTGCCTTAAAGCATGGTGCTATATGCTCCGTACAGAGAAAAATCAGGAGCTTATCAATGAAATTGACGGCGGAATCAAAAAAGAAGTGAGCATAAGCTGTTCTGTCGATTCCAAAATCTGTTCCGTCTGCGGTAACGATATAAGAAGCCGTGACTGCTGTCATACTGTGGGTGATAAATCCTGTCACGTTATTCTTACAAATCCTACGGATGCCTATGAATGGTCTTTTGTGGCAGTTCCTGCCCAGCGTAATGCAGGTGTTGCAAAGTCGATGAAAAAGAAAGGTGCTGATACAATTGTATGCACATCGGAAATCCCCGAAGAGATTATGAAATCGGCTCTTGATGCAAAAGGGAACGTCACTCTTACACCCGTTCAGATAAAGGCTTTCGGCGAATATATAGAAAATATGAAATCCGATGCCGAGCTTGGCAAAAATCGCAGAAATGAAGCTGAAAAAGAAATTATTGCTCTTTCTGCATTCACTCTCCCCGACGCAGACTCCGAAATGATGTGTACTATTCTTAAAAAACTTACGGGTGATGAGGTTGTAATGCTTCGCAAGGCACTCGGTGACAGAGCAGAAAAGCTGGCTGTGTACACCGGGACATTCGGTTCGGATAAAACAAAAAGCTTTAACGATAATTCACAGTTCAGAATTTAAAATTTGAAAGGATGAAAAAAATGAACATTTCAATGAAAGGCTACGGCGAAAATACTGCAACATTTAAAACAGACGGTGTTGTCTGTGTTTCCCATGCCGTAAAAATGGCGGATAATCTTACTGTTGCTCCCTGTGAATCAGGCGATGCTTTTATCGGTACGGCAGTTAATGTAAAAAACGACTATGCCTGCGTTCAGCTTGACGGCTATGTGACTCTCTCTTATACAGGCACGGCACCTGCTGTCGGTTACTGCTCTCTTGCTTCTGACGGTAACGGTGGTGTTATGGTTGCAGAGGGTGCAAGAGAATATCTTGTAACAGATGTTGACACTGCAAACAAAACAGCAGGAATTATTCTCTGATTAAAGAAAGGAAGATGAAAAATGGCTGATTTTAACAACATTAAACTTGAAAAGGGTATGTATACTTCTTCAAAGGGCTTCACAGCCTGTCTTGAAGAGCTTGACCCCACAGAAAATTACAGAGGAACGTCTCTCGAAAATCTTGATGCTTTCCAGCGTCAGCTTAAAAGATTTGACATAAAAGTAAGCGGCAGAGGATCGGATACGGTTGATAAATTCTTCCAGACAACCGATTCAGCGGCACTTTTCCCCGAATACGTTTCAAGAGCTGTAAGACAGGGCATGGAGGAAGCTGACGTGCTTTCAGGCATCGTAGCTTCAAGAACTGTTATCAACGGTCTTGACTACCGTTCAATCACTTCTGTTCCCTCTGAAGATGATAAAGAACTCAAAATTGTTGCGGAAGGCGCTTCAATTCCTCAGACAACAATCAGAACTCAGGAAAATCTCGTCACTCTTCACAAGAGAGGCAGAATGCTTGTTTCTTCTTATGAAGCAATCAGATTCCAGCATCTTGACCTGTTTACCGTAACGCTCCGTCAGATAGGTCTTTATATTGCAAGATGTCAGCTGGGTGACGCAATCAACGTACTTATTAACGGTGACGGCAACAACAATGCAGCCGAAATCATCAAAGCTGCAAATGAGGGCACTCTTACATATACAGACCTTGTTTCTTTCTGGAATAAATTCTCACCCTATGAGCTTTCAACTATGATTGCTTCACCTGATATGGCACAGAAACTTCTGAATCTCACTGAGTTCAGAGATGCTGCGGCAGGTCTTAATTTCCATGCAACAGGAAATATGATCACACCTCTCGGCTCATCTCTTATCAAGTCTGCGGCAGTTCCCGAGAACACTATCATCGGTCTTGACAAGACCTGTGCTCTCGAAATGGTTGAAGCCGGTTCAATCATTACCGAATACGACAAGCTTATCGACAGACAGCTTGAACGTGCCGCAATCACCTGTACAGCAGGTTTCTCAAAGATTTTCACCGACGCTTCAAAGGTTCTCTCTGTCTGATGCTTGACGGTAAGACGGTTTTTGAAAAGGTATGTGAAATCACAGGCGATACCGATGATGCACTTATGCCTTTTTGCGAAAAGGCCGCTGCCGTAATATGCGGAAGAATGCGGTCGGATGTCAATGCGTCGGACATCCGGCTGCTGACAGCGGCGGCATCGGTAGCATACTGCGATTATCTGATGGTTCAGAATGTTATTGACGGTGATATCGGTTCCGTAAAAGCAGGTGACATCACCGTTTCAAGAAACGGAAATTCAGCCTCGGCTTTTGCAGAAAATTTCAGACAAAAGGCTCTTGCAGATGCTGCCGATCTGCTCATTGACAGCGAGTTTCTTTTCAGGACGGTGTAAAATGAACATTGAACGCATTATGAACCGTTACGGCAGATCAATGTGCGCAATTGACGCCGACGGCAACCACATTGAAAAGAAAAAATGCTTTGTTCAGGCTCTTCGATATAAAAACAAGATGTATCTTGAGGGAACTCCCACCGAAATCGGTATAAATGATTCGGGGTATTATCTGTTTCTCGGACCTGCGTCAATGCAGATAGACAAACTCGGCGACAAGGGCTATCTTTTCGACGGTACAAAAAAATATCACATTGACCGCTGGGAAAAAATATGGTACGGAGAAGAAGTTTTTTATCTCTGGGCTGTCCTGAAAGAGCATACCGACGGCAATTATCCTTATTATAATCACTTTACCGAAAGGAGATAGATATGTCACTGATTTCAAAACTTCCCGATACGCTTTGCGAATGGTTTTCGGATCTCAATGATTTTTCGGACTGCTCTTTCTGTACACAGTTCCCCGTAAATTCAAAAACAACTCCCCTTGAAAAACCTGTTGTAGTTTTCGGCTCAAAATCAATAAAAGTGCTTGATAACACAACTGATGAAACAGGCACGATTATCACAGACAGCCGTATAGCCGAATCGGATTTTTCAATCGGAATCCATGTTCCGAGAAATATGGGCGGTACAGGATGTTTCAGTTTGTTTGATTCAATTGTCCAGATGCTTTTATTCAACACATCTCTTTCAATCAGCGGTATTCTTTCCGATGAAATTGAATATATCAGAAATACCGAATCGCTTTATCTTAAAGTGACATTTACAATAAATGAAACATTGAAGAGTGAAGAAAATTATACTTCACCTTTAAAGCTCTAATTTAAAACAAAAAGCCGCTGTGGTTTTTTACCACAGCGGTGATTTTTATTTACCTTTAAATTCATTTTCTGCCATTTCTGCAATTTCTTCTGCAGTTGCAGTCTGCATGAATTCAGCCTTTGCTCTTCTGCGTTCAGCCAGATCTTTATACATCTGCTCTCTTGTTTTTGCAGAAAGAGGATAGAAGAACTTCGGAACGATACCAAGGCTTGATGTAATGATGGGAACACCTGTACCAAGGGCAAAAATCCACCACTTTGTCATGTCGGTCTGTGTGCCGACCTCCTTACCCTGGATATAACCGATTTTATCCATTACCAGATTTGTAACAAAGCTCATGACAGCCTGCTGGATTTTGCTGATTGTCGACATTGTAACGCCTGTCATTGCTTCTGAACGGTAACCGTTTTTCCATTCACAATAGTCCATTGACTCATTGCTGATTTCAGCAGGAATAACTCGTCTGAGACCGTATACGCACATTTCAAAAATTTCTTCAAGTCCCATGAGGGGAAGAATAACACCTTTTCTCATGAAATTCTTGTTGATTGAACCTATGCCGAAAACGGTAAGCCACAGCATATCTGTCCATGCGTCTTCAAAAATCCAGAGAGCCTTTGTTGAAAATCTCTTTCTGAGGGGCTCAACAAAGCTGTAGCTGATGAATTTGACGGGGAATGCCGGAATACCTACGATTGTTTTCCATGTAATTGAACCGATAACATCAACATAGAAGTTTGTACGGCTCTTGCCGATACTGAAACCGTTAAGGAACTGTGAAATCAGGCAGATAAGCATGGGCTTGTTGTTGATGACTGATTTCAGTGACTGCTTGACTGTGGGCTTACTGATAGTCTGTCTTACTCTTTCCTTACTGTGCATGTAGTAATAAAGGACAAACACAACGGAAAGTGCCGAACAGCCGATGCCGAAAACTGCAAAGAGCTTCGGAAGCTCAACTTTAAGTACTTTGTTGATTACAAGGTCATAGAAAATACCGAAAACCTGTTTCGGAACGTCTTCACAGATATGGCTTGCAAGGTTTGCCAGAGCTATGAGTCGCGATCGTTCAATCGGTTCGGGAGTTATGGTTGAAAGAAAGCCTGTCTTTGCAATTGCGGTAAAAGTTGTTGCAGTTTCGGTGATAAGTGACATTGCAAAGAAAAAGATAAATTTGGGAAGATAGTTGCCCGGAGTATTGGGAAAAATAAAAGGAATAAGCCAGTACCACATTCCCAGAACTGTAAGAGGTATTTCACCGAGTATGATATATGGTTTGAATTTGCCCCATCTTGTTCTTGTTTTTTCAACAATAACACCGATGAATGTATCGTTGATTGCATCCCATATGGTTGAAATTGATGATTGCAGCGCAAGAAGCCCGAAGTCGATTTTAACAACGTCGTATATGTAACGCTCTTTGAAATCATCAATATTCATTGATGCCGCAGCATCATTGAGAACATAAGCAAACGTTTCTTTTCTGCCCACAAAACGCCTGTTTTTCAATGCAAGGTTAGTGTCTTTTGTTGATACTTCCAAGTTAACACCGCCTTTCAGATAAACAATGTGTTATTATGATTATAATGTATATAAAAATTTTTTTCAAGTTATTTTTATGTTTTTTTATTGTTTTATATTGGAATATATACAAATTTTGTGTTGACTAATTCAGTTTCCATTGCTATAATTAACAAAGATACAGAAAAAATATCTGTATAAAAATCAGAAAGGAATAATGTCTTATGTCAGATTCCAAGTCAAAAACTCCGGAAATGAAGCTGAATTATAAGAAAACCATTCTTACAGGTTTCGGTTTTCTTGCTTCATCTATCGCATGGGCTATTTATGACCCGTATATCACAAAAATCCTCAACAAATTGCTTTCATCAAGTGATATCGTCACTTCATGGAGTAACTATCTTGTTGATAAGCTTCCCATTCTTGCAAAACTTGCAGAAGCACAGGGTGAAGAAGTTGCTCTTGCAGGCGGCGGATTTACACTTGTACCGTTGTTTATCGGTTTTATCATGACCTTTGATAACATATTCGGCGTTATTTTCCAGCCTACTTTCGGTAAACTTTCCGACAGATGTCATTCAAAGCTCGGTAAGCGCCGTCCCTTTATCGTAAGCTGTGCTCCCATTTCAGCAGTACTTTTCTTCCTTATTCCCATTATTGCAAACAACACAGCATCTCTTCCTCTTACAATGATATGCATTATCCTGTTTGTTTTCAGCATGTCACTGTGGCGTGCTCCCGTTGTTGCACTGATGCCTGACCTTACTCCTCCTGCACTCCGCAGTGAAGGTAATGCAGTCATCAACCTTATGGGCGGTCTCGGCAGTGCCGTAGGTATGGTTGCAGGTACAATTGCAATCGCACTCTGCACTCTTTTCACAGGAGCAACCAATGCTCAGATAAAAGCTAATGAATCCCTTTCATTCCCCTATGTTTTTGCTATCGGTTCTGTCGTTATGATTATCGGTATGCTGGTGCTGCTCTTCTTTGTCAAGGAGCAGGATACAAGCATCAAGCTCAAGGGCGAAGCCAATGCTTATGCTGATGCCGAAGCAAGAAGAAAGGCTGAAAAAGAAGCAAAGAAGGCAGAAAAAGAAGCAAGAAAGGCTATGAAGCTTACAAAAGGCGAAAAGAGAAGCCTCGGTTTCATGCTTGCATGTCTTTTCTTCCTGTTCTGCGGTTCAAACGCTATCACAACTTTCTTCTCACTCTTTGCGCAGGAAATTCTTCACAAAATCACTTCCGAAGCTACAATTCTCATGCTTATATTTGCGGTTGTTTCTGCTGTTGCAGCTCTTCCCGCAGGTAAAATGGGCAAAAAGTTCGGCAGAAAAAAGACTATCATAGCAGGTCTTGCAGTTTTCCTTTCAGCATTCGTTGTTTTCTTCGGAATCTTCGTTTCAATGCTCGGCAGCAAGGATCTTTCAATAAACAACTATGTAACAGTCAACAACGCTTACATCGCAGTTAACGATCAGATCAATGAGTACAACGCAAAGCTTTCTGACGAAGCTAAAGAAGCAGGTCTTGCTCTTGAAGATGGCGACGTTCTTACAATGGACGGATATATTTCATATAACAATGCACTTGAAAACGGCGGTGTTGCAGAAGCAGAGCTTGAAAAATATGCAAAGCTTGATGCATTTATTGCAGAAAACACAGGTGCAGATGCGGCAGTGCTTCACGAGGGTGTTATGAATGTTGCAAACACAGTTCTCGGCAGTGAAACAACTTCATTCTCCGTTGCAATGCAGGCTCTTGCAGATTCCGTCAAGGACGTTACAAAGATACTCGGCATCCTCATTTATCCCGTTCTTATTCTCGGCGGTGCTGCAAATATGTTCATCACCGTTAATACTCTTCCTCTTGTTCTTGAAATCGGAGGTATTGAAAAAGTCGGCACATTCACAGGTTATTATTACACAGCAACATTCTCAGCTCAGATTGCTTCACCCATCGTTTACGGCTTTATCCGAATGTTTGCGGGAACGTATATGTCGCTGTTCTATTACAGCCCGATTGTATTCTTTATCGCAATAATTATGATAGCATTCGTAAAACACGGCGAAGCTGAAATTCCCGAAGATGTAATCAAAGCCGCCGCACAGGATGATTGATAAATTCTAATACAGCAGGCAGGGAGAAATCTCTGCCTGATTTTTCATACATTCTGACTGCTTGACAGGTCATAAATATTGAAATATAATTGATACAAAGATGAAAGGAGAGATTTGTATGAAAACCAGAACTCTTACTCCTGAAAAACAAGCTAAAATCCTGCAAAAAAGGCAAAAAGAAATAAAAAAATGGGAACGTGAAAAAGCACGTCCAAAACGCAATCTGTATTTTGTTTACCTTGTTCTGCTGATTTCTCTGATTTATGCAACCGATGAAATTGCATCTCAGATAGGAACACTTATGAAAACAGAAATCGCCAATGATCTGTTTCAGATCTATGGTGACCGTTCGGTAGGTTTTCTTGATATTCTGTCAATTCTTGTAGTTCCGTTTCAGGTTATAGGTTTGCTTTACAGACCTCTTGCAGACCGTTGGGGCAGAAAAAAATTCCTCATCATCAACACCTTTGGTATGAGCTTTGCAATGCTCATAATTTTCCTTTCAAACAACATTTTCCTTTATTTTATCGGTGCTTGTATGGTGCAGTTCTTTATTCCGCACGATATGCATGTTGTCTACATAATGGAATCTTCGCCAACAAAAACAAGGGCACGGGTTTATTCATCAATTAAGTTCTTTGCAAATATGGGCGTTATGCTTGTTCCTCTTTTAAGAAGAATGCTTATGCACAATGCATCCGAATGGCGCAATGTTTATATGATTCCCGCAATTGTGGGCGTTGCATCAAGCCTTATTGCTCTTCTTCTTGCAAGAGAAACCGATCCGTTCATCGATTCACGACTTCGTTATCTGAGAATGACTGACGAAGAAAGAGCAGCTGAAAAACAGAGAAAAAGTGCCGAAAATGCTCAGGGCGGACTTATAAATGCACTTAAATTCGCAATGAAGCATAAACAGCTCAAATGGCTTTATATAACAGCAGCAATTGCAAATGTAGGTTTTATCGGCTCTGTTGATTATCAGGTTATTCTTTCATACGGCTATGCTCAGAATTATATTGCAAACGGAATGTTTGCCGAACTCGGTGAAGCTGTTCTTGATGCTGTAAGTATCGGTCCCGTTACTACTGCTCTGTTCCTGTTTCCTGTGGGATGTTCCGTTGCACAGGTTATACTCGGTTTTATATCCGATGCAAAATGGGGCGGAAGAAAAACAGCAGCCATTATGATTGCAGCAGACTGTATCATTACATTTATTCTGTTTTCTCTCGGTGCAAGACTGGGCTGGAATGCATATGTTGTAGGTTTCCTTTGCGGTATGTTTGTGGGCAGTTATTATGCAACAAACGATGTAATTATTATTATGATCGGCGAATCATCACCAACAAATCTGCGTTCGTCAACAATGTCTGCACAGTTTATTGTAACTGCAGTAGGCTTTGCAGTATCATACATTGTTTCATTTATTGTGAAAATGATTTTCGGTAATGCAATAATAGGCATTCTTGCATTCGGATTGCTTGTACCCGGTTTCGTCGGCGCTCTTATAACTCTTATAAAGAAAACACACGACACAAAAGGTATCGACATGGATACCGTTACAGGCTGTGAATGGGATTAATCAATCATAATAAAAAGAGGCGTCCGATTGGATGCCTCTTTTTTGCTGTAAATTACTGCTTGAAAAACTCTGAAAATGCTTTGTATGCCATATATACATCGAGTTTTGAAACAGTTTCAAAGGGTGCATGCATTGAAAGTACGGGAACACCGATATCAACAACATCGATATCAAGATTTGCAACGTATTTTGCAACTGTTCCGCCGCCGCCTGCATCAACTTTACCGAGCTCACCAACCTGCCATACAGCATTTGCGTTGTCAAGCATTGCACGGATTTTGCCCATATATTCTGCAGAAGCGTCTGATGTGCCGCCCTTACCGCCTGAACCTGTATACTTCATAACTGCAACACCCTTGTTGATGTATGCAGCATTTCTTCTCTCAAGAACATCAGAGAATGTGGGATCAAATGCGGCTGTAACGTCTGCTGAAAGACATTCGGACTTGCGGAGAACTTCATAACCGTCATAGCCTTCCATGGCTGCAAGATAGTTAACAAAATATTCCATATATGAAGAATTGAGTCCTGTATTGCCGTCACTGCCGGTTTCCTCTTTATCTGTAAGAACAGACATGACGGTATATTCGGGATTTTCCGTATCAAGAGCAGCCATAACTGCAGGATATGCACAGACTCTGTCATCATGACCGTATGCACCGATCATACTTCTGTCAAAGCCGATGTCACAAGCCTTGAAGGCGGGAACGACTTCAAACTCAGCAGAAAGGAAATCTGTTTCCGTAAAGCCGTACTTATCGTAAAGAATGCTGAGGATATTGAGCTTCACAGCTTCGGCACATTCATCGTTCATGAAAGGTCTGCTGCCCACAAGTACATTAAGCTCTTCGCCTCTTATGCCGTCTTTGAGAGTTCTCTTGTTCTGCTCTGCACCGAGATGAGGAAGAAGGTCTGTTATAACAAACTTAGGATCATCTTCATCTTCACCCACACAGACACTCACAACACTACCATCTTTAAGCGCCACAGATCCGTGAAGTGCAAGAGGAATTGCAGTCCACTGATATTTTTTGATACCGCCGTAATAATGAGTTTTGAAAAGTGCGATATCAGTATCTTCATAAAGCGGATTGGGCTTCAGATCAAGTCTGGGAGAATCAATGTGTGCAGCGGCAATTTTCACACCGTCAATGATACTTCTCTTACCGATAACGCACAGAATTACTGACTTGTTTCTGTTGTTATAATAAATCTTTTCACCTGCTGAGTATTTCTCACCGGGGATAAATTCCACATAGCCGTTTGCCTTGGCAAGTTCAATAATTTCTGCTGCTGCTTCACGCTCTGTTTTTGCTTTATCAAGAAAAGCTTTATAGCCTTCGCAAAAACCGTCTGCGATTTCAGTTTCGCCTTCATTTATCACACATGAAGCGTGCTTCGGGCTGTAAAACAGTTTTTCTTTCATTTCGTCAATTTTTGTTTTTTCCATTATTTATTCCTCCGCATAAATTTTATAGTAGTTATCCATTGCCGACATGACTTTATTTACGTAATGTGCCGTGTCGGAAATGGGTATTTTTTTTAAGTTTATTCCGTCATCGGAATATTCGGGATTGCTGAGCCATGACAACACATTTCCTCTGCCTGCATGATATGCCGCAACCACAGTTTCTGTTATGGCAAATTCATCCTGAAGCACCGAAAGAAAATAAGCTCCGTATTTTATTGAAATTTCAGGAGTGAACAGATCATCAAAAGTATAATCTTCACCAGTTTTCATAACAAGCCAGTCAAAGGTATCTTCCGTTATCTGAGTAAGACCTCTTGCATCAGCAACCGATACGGAATCGGGGTCAAATCCGCTTTCCGTGTGTATAACAGAATAGAGTAATGTTTCGCTGATACCGTATTCCGCAGCATACTTTTCCACATATTCACTGTATTTTTTCGGATAGAGATATTCGAGTACAGCATCATATGCTATTCTGCCACCGAAAAATGCAATAACACACACAAGCAGAAAAATTACAAATGATGAGCCTCTTTTTTTCTTCTTAGCCATCACATCACCTGCCCGAGATACTTCTGCACAAAGCCTTCAAGTTCATCTTCCACCTTGTATGGCTCATAAGAACGAACAGTAAACTCTGATTTTGATGTATAAAAATCATCATCATGCTGAACACTGATACGGCTGAGAGCCTGCTCATGAGTTATGTTATCACGTTTCATGATTCTTTCAATACGGATTTCTCTCGGAGCCACAACGGCAATCACCGTATCGCAATGCTTATCTGCTCCGGCTTCAAACAGAAGAGGTGCATCTATCACTGCCGCCACAGCTCCTTTTTCAAGGGCTTCATTGCATCTTTCCACCGATATTCTGATGATTTCAGGGTGCATGAGTGAATTGAGAAGAGACTGATTCTCTTTTGTCTCAAATGCTCTTTCCGCAAGGAGCTTTCTTTTAAGCTCGCCGTTTTCATCTATAATATCTTGCCCGAAATCCCGGGCTAAAATTCCGAGAAACGGAGAATCCGTCATTGTGATTTCCCTTGCGATTGCATCTGTATCCGAAACATAACAACCAAGTTTTTTAAGGTATTCAGAAACATATCCCTTGCCCGCACCCGTCGGCCCCGTAAGACCCACGATCGGCTTTTTTACTGCATTTATGAATCTGAAAGCAGCTGCTCTGTAAAGACGGTTACAGACTGCCAGTCCCACCCCGTTTTCCGCAGGTGAACGGGAAAAAACATTTTTTGCACCTTTTTCATCAAGTTCACGCAGTGCATCAAACAACCTCTGCGCCTGGGAAAGAGAGTCATCTTCTTTTCCGAATGTAACTGTTATCTTTTCGGGGAAATATTCTTCTTCACCCTCAAAACACAGAACACCGTCACAGTCAGATGAATTCACAAAGTCTGCAAATTCTTTTAAATTCCCTCTGACAATCTGTATCTGAGCCTTAGGAGAATAATGCTTATATTTCATGCCGGGTGATTCTGCTTTTTCGTCTTTTTTCATGGGATTCAGAACAGCATCTGCCACCTTAACCTCACCAAGAATGCTTTTAAGCTGTTCAAGTGTAACCCCACCGGGACGAAGAAGCACGGGAATTTCCGTTGCAAGTGTTATAACTGTCGATTCAACCCCCACATCGCAGTCACCGCCGTTGCATATCGCATCTGCTCTGCCCGTCATATCAGCTTCAACATGGTCAAAGCTCGTAGGACTGGGGAAACCTGAAATATTCGCAGAGGGTGCTGCAAGAGGGCATGAAAGCGAAATTATTTTTCTTGCGATTTCATGGGACGGCATTCTTACTGCAACTGTATCAAGTCCGCCGCTTGTTTCTGACGGAATTTCTGCTTTTTTCGGCAGAATAATTGTAAGAGGTCCGGGCCAGAAAGCATCTGCAAGAGCCTTTGCTTTTTCGGGCACTTCCCTTGCAATTGAATAAATCTGCTCAAAATCAGAAATATGAACTATAAGCGGATTGTCCTGCGGTCTGCCCTTTGCTTCAAAAATTTTCTTTACAGCTTCGCTGTCAAATGCATCTGCGGCAAGTCCGTAAACCGTTTCTGTGGGTATGGCAACAATTCCGCCGTTTCTGAGAATTTCCGCGGCAGTTTCAATATCTTTTATATCATTATTTGTATCGAAGGTTTTTAAAACTAATGTTGATTTCATAATATCACCGAAATTATGAATTATTCTTCATCTTCTCTGCCGTATCAGCAGTAATGAGTGCATCAATGACCTCTTCAAGGTCACCGTTGAGTATGGCTTCAAGTCTGTATAAGGTAAGTCCGATTCTGTGGTCGGTAACTCTGCTCTGAGGGAAGTTGTAAGTTCTTATTTTTTCGCTTCTGTCACCTGTTCCTACCTGTGAGCGTCTTGCACCGTCAATGGATTCCTGCTGTTTTCTGCATTCTTCGTTGTAAAGCTTTGAACGGAGAAGTTCAGTAGCCCTGTCTTTGTTCTGATACTGGCTTCGTTCAACCTGACACTCAACAACTGTACCTGTGGGAACATGAATAACTCGGACAGCAGATGATGTCTTGTTGACTTTCTGACCGCCTGCACCGCTTGCACGGTATGTTTCATAGATAAGGTCTGCTTCGTTGAGTTCAAATTCAACAGCCTCAGCTTCCGGAAGAACGGCTACGGTTACCGTGGAGGTATGGATTCTTCCGCCTGATTCCGTTTCAGGAACACGCTGAACACGGTGCACTCCGCTTTCAAACTTAAATCGTGAATAAGCTCCTTCACCGTTTATCATAAAGCTGATTTCCTTTATACCACCAAGCTCTGTTTCGTTAAGATTGAGCACCTCAATCTTAAAGCCCTTTGTTTCGGCATACATTGAATACATTCTGTAAAGGTCATATGCAAAAAGTGCACTTTCCTCACCGCCTGCACCGCCTCTTATTTCAACGATAACATTTCTGTCGTCATTGGGGTCTTTGGGAAGAAGCAGAATTTTAAGCTCTTCAATAAACACTTCCATGTCTTCTTTTGCCTGCTTGAATTCCTCTTCAACCATTTCTTTGAAGTCTTTATCCAGACCGCCTGCAGACAGCATTTCTTTAGCCTCATTGAAAGCCGCCTCTGCATTTTTATATTCCCTGTATTTTTCGACAATGGGAGTAAGCTGTTTCAGCTCTTTCATGAGAGAAGTGTATTTTTCCATATCAGAAGCCACATCGCTTGTGCAAAGCAATGCGTTCACTTCTTCAAATCTTTTTTCAACAGTAACAAGTTTATTGAGCATATATTTTCACCATTATATAATATTATCCTAATATATAAGAATACAACAATATGAAATAAATGTCAAACTAAATTCATCGGTAGACCAAATATTTATTATCTTTTTTCACAAATCTGCATATCAGCCTGAAAGTCAGGTAAAACTAACCTTGCCGGCAGAAATTCAGGAGCGTGATAAAAAATGGAAGTCAGAAGAGGCGACATATATTATGCAGATTTAAGTCCCGTTGTGGGATCGGAACAGGGAGGAGTCAGACCCGTACTTATAGTTCAGAATGACGTAGGCAACAAATACAGCCCCACCGTGATTGCCGCTGCAATAACAAGCAAAAAATTCAAAACACAGCTTCCCACACACATAAGTGTTCATGCTGATGAATGCGGACTCGCAAAGGATTCCATTGTTTTGCTTGAACAGGTGAGAACTCTCGACAAGCAAAGACTTCGTGAAAGAATGGGAAGTCTTGACGAAAATGAGATGTCAAAAATCAATCAGGCTTTGTCTGTCAGTTTTGGGCTTATGATTACTTAAAAACAGGCAGGTCTGATATTTGGATTCAGGTGTGATAAGAAAAAGAGGGACTGTCTGTTTTCTGGGAGAAGGACAGACGGATTACAGAAAGATTTTTGCGATAATTGATGATTTACTGCTGAACAAATTTAACGCATTTATTTTTTCGGCAGACACGTTCTTTTGTCTTGAGTGTGCAAAACAGGTCATCCTGCGAAAGAAAAAACAAAGAGGCAACACTCCCGACAAAATAATACTTCTCGGGGTGATTCCCTTTGAAGAACACATAAACAGATACAGTGAAAAATTCCGGGATGAGTATTTTGAAGTGCTTGAAAAATGCGATGATGTTATAGTTTTTGACAAGGAACAAAGTTTTATAAAATCAGATTTTTCGGAATTTATTTTAAATAAAAGCAGTGTTCTGATCTGCCCTGAAAAGGGTTCGGAATATGAAAAACTCTATGCACAGGCTATGGGTATAAAAATAATAGGGATACATTGAGTATCCCTATATTATTTTAACAAACCTGTTTTCTTAACGGATTGTTACATCACTGTATATGCCGGTATTTAACATTAATGAAGGGTAAGAAAGTTTTTTTCCGAGTACGGTGATGTTATCAAGATCCACCTGTACAGTATTGGTTTTGTTGCCTGTACCTGCAATTTTTGAGGGAAGATATGATGTATAGGAGATGTTTTTGAAAACAACGTTTTTGATTTCAAAGTTTTCTGCTTCTTCATCATAAATTTTCACAAGAATTGCTCTGCCTTCATCACGGAAAATTTCAATATTTTCAAAAAGAACACCGTCAATGCTGCCTTCGGTCTGCTCAGCTACCACAACAAGTGAGCCGATTCTGTCATTGTTCCAGACACCGTCACGGTAAATGACCGCACAGTCACGGAATGTGACATCTGAGATTTTTTTGTTAACTTCTCCCGTGATGCCGAAGCATCTTGCATAACCGCCCCAGGCGATACAGTTGGTGAATATGATATTGTTGCTGTCCATTGTGCCGCCGAGTGCTTTTACTTCAAATGTGTCATCGGCAACTCTTCCGAAACAGTTGTTGATTGTTGCATTATGGGTGTTGCAGATGGCAAAACCGTCACAGTTGCCTCTGTTTCCTATAACATCAACCTGTTCAATATTGACACCGTCACAGCAGTATGAAATAAAAGACCATTCGGGGGAATTGATGATTTTAATATCACTTACATTAACATTGTTACAGTTTGTGAAAACGACACCACGGCGTTCACGTCTGTCAAGACGGGTAAGGTCTATGACACCTCTGCCCGTAAGGGTAACGTTGTTGCAATTATAGAAATTCAGGAACGGATATCTTGTAAGTCCGATGCTGTTGTGATACCATGCTGTATCTTCAAAATATATATTTTCATCCTCGGCACTGTTTATGTCATAAAGATGATTTGCAATTATGTAAGCACCTTCCCTGAGGTAAATTACAAGATTGTTTTCTGCAACAAAGTTGACATAATCATATTCATATACACCTTTTTCAACAACTATGACATTGTCTTCACCATAGGTTGCAATGTATTCTGCGATTTCAGCTTCTTCGTCTATTTTTTCACGGACGAAAAGTGTATAACCGTAATACTGGTCTGCTCCGTTGAAAAGGAAAGTATAAATTCCGGGTTTGTTTATTGATGCAGTTACCGTGTTATTTTTGCAAAGTGCTTCCACACCGTGTGAGGCAGGGAGAACAATGGCATTTTTAAGTGTAACATCAGCACCTGTCAGTTCAATGTTGAATGAAAACTCACTGTCGGGCTCAACATAAATTTCAGAGAAGGAATGAAGTGTTCCCGTGTCATCGGCACGAATAAAGACTACACTTGCGTAAACGGGGATGTCAGTGTCACCTATTTTTGCAGTGTAATAGGGTGATATGGTGATGCCGTTGATATCATCATAACCGCCGGACTGCACATATTCGGGCAATTGAGCCGAAGCTCTACCCACAAGCTCCTGCTCGGTAAGTCCTGCTTCTTCAAGGGTGATAATAGATTCATCAGGATACTGAAGAAATGAAAAATCAAAATTTTCACTTGCAGGGTAAATGGTAGCAGGGGAAAGAAAACTCGAAATAAAAACAGAAATAGTGGTGAATAAAGTAAAAAAGAACTTTATAACAACTTGCATAAAATAACCTCCGTTACAATTATTAAAGCTATTTTAGCAAATATTACACAGAAAAACAAGAGGAAATCAGAGCTCGAAAAAAGCATTTTCGACAAACTGTAATAGGAATACATTGAGTATCCCTATTTTCTTATGCAGTTTTTTCGGTAAAGACAAATTCGCCGTCTTTCACATCGCAGACATAGTTTTTGCCTGCATTTACTGTGCCTTCGAGAAGAAGCTCAGATAATTTATCCTCTACATTCGATCTTACGGCACGTCGTAAAGGTCTTGCACCGTAGATTTCGTCAAAGCCCACATCGGCAATTTTATCTGCGGCTGCATCTGTAAATTCAATATTTATTTCCATTTCTGCTGTGCGTTTCCCCACTTCGCCGAGAAGCTTTACCGCAATTTCTCTGATATTTTCCTTTGAAAGTCTGGAGAAAACGATGATATCATCAACACGGTTGATAAATTCGGGTCTGAAAGTTTTTTTCAGTTCGCCCATAACCGATTCCCTTATTTTTTCAAAAGACATGGAGCTGCCGCCTGTTGTGAAACCGAGAGAGGACTGCTTGTCGGTGATAAGCTTTGCACCCACATTGGAAGTCATAATGATAACTGCGTTTTTGAAGCTCACTTTTCTGCCCTGAGAGTCTGTGAGAACACCGTCATCAAGTATCTGCAGCATGGTGTTGAATATATCGGGATGTGCTTTTTCGATTTCATCAAACAGCACCACAGAATAAGGTTTTCTTCGGATTTTTTCGGTAAGCTGACCGCCCTCTTCAAAACCTACATAACCCGGAGGTGAGCCGATAAGTCTTGAAACATTATGTTTTTCCATGTATTCGGACATATCAAGCCTGATGATTGCGTTTTCATCACCGAACATCGCCTCAGCCAATGCCTTACAAAGTTCTGTTTTACCCACACCTGTAGGACCTAAGAAAATGAATGAGCCTATCGGTCTTTTCGGGTCTTTGAGTCCGACCCTTGAACGTCTGATTGCCTTTGCTACTGCTGTTACAGCCTCATTCTGACCGATTATGCGATTGTGAAGTTCATTTTCAAGATTGAGAAGCCGCTGACTTTCTTCAATTGTGAGCTGATTTACGGGAATTCCCGTCCATGAAGCTACGATTTCTGCAATTTCATTTGTGCCGATTTCTCCCGAAGCATGGCTCTGACTCTCTTCCCATTTTGCCTTTTCTTCGCTGAGACGCTTCTGCAGTTCTTTTTCTTTGTCACGCAGTGATGCCGCACGTTCAAATTCCTGTGAATTTACAGCCGAAGTTTTTTCCTTTGATATTTCCGAAATTTCATCTTCGAGCTGTTTTATCTCTTCGGGTGGAGTGAATGCCTTGAGTCTTACTCTTGAAGATGCTTCATCAATAAGGTCAATTGCCTTGTCGGGCAGAAATCTGTCGCCGATGTATCTTGATGAAAGCTTAACGGCTGAAAAAATTGCTTCATCGGTGATTTTCACCTTGTGATGAGCTTCGTATTTATCACGCAGACCTTTAAGAATTTCCACAGCTTCTTCCTCTGTGGGTTCACCTACCATTACAGGCTGAAAACGTCTTTCAAGTGCCGCATCTTTTTCTATATTTTTACGGTATTCTTCTATCGTCGTTGCACCGATGACCTGCAGGTCACCTCTTGCAAGTGAGGGTTTGAGAATGTTTGCCGCATCTGTTGCACCCTCTGCAGAGCCTGCGCCCACAAGAGTGTGGATTTCGTCAATAAAAAGAATAACATTGCCCGATTTTGTGACTTCTTCAATGCAGTTTCTGATTCTGTCTTCAAAATCGCCTCTGTACTTTGTGCCTGCAACCATACTTGTCAGGTCAAGGGAAACAATCCTCTTATTTTTAAGAAGTTCGGGAACTTCATTCTGTGCAATTTTCAGTGCAAGTCCCTCTGCGATTGCAGTTTTACCCACACCCGGTTCTCCGATAAGACAGGGATTATTTTTTGTTCTGCGTGAAAGAATCTGTGTTACTCTTTCAATTTCCTGCTGTCTGCCGATAACGGGATCTATCTTACCTTCTTTTGCAAGTGAAGTCAGATCTCTGCCGTATTTATCAAGTGTATCGGTTTTGCCGCCCGAATTATTTCTTGAGGTTGTGCCGTTACTTCTGCCCGTTTCACCCGAAGATGCTCTTGCAACGTCATTCATGATATCCGACAGTGAGCCGCCGAGTTTCCCGATTATTTTTGCGGCAAAGCTCTGTGATTCCCTGATTGTTGCAAGAAGCAGATGCTCCGTGCCGACCAGAGGCTGGCCCGATGTTCTTGCGATAACCATTGATGTTTCGATTATATTTTTACTTCTGGGAGTAAAATCATCGGGTGAAAGCTCTGTCGGCATACCGATTCCCACAGAAACTTTTACTGCATCTTCAACTTTCTGATATGAAATACCCCTTGAATTCAGAACTGCCGAAGCAGTTGAAGTTGTGTCTTTAAGAATACCCAGAAGCAGATGTTCGCTTCCTATATATGTGTGACCGAGGTCTTCTGCAGCATTGACAGCATTGTTCAATGCCACATTTGCCTTTTCATTGAAACCTGTGAATTTGTACATGGTCTGTCAATCCTTTCAAATTATAAAAGAATAAAGAAGAAATAAAAAATAATAAAATCGGAAGCCCTACGGGCTTTGATTATATAAATGGGGTTTAAGGGGCTTGCCCCTTCCGACATTATTCTTTATTCATTATTATTGTTTATCAAACAGTATTTCACGAACTGTTTTAGCTCTGATTTCGTCACGCTCATCGCTTGACAGATTTTCTCCGTTTGCGCAGGCAAGAGTTGCCGCTTGCATATTTTCCGTAAGCTCATTTATTTTTCCTGTATCTGCTTCGATTATTCCGTAAACGGCACCAAGTCTTACCCATGAGAACAGATCGAGCATTTCATCAGTGCTCAGAAGTCTTGCGGAAGAAAGAATTCCATAAGCTCTTGTGATTCTGTCGAGGATATTTACGTTTTTGACAAATTCCTCACCGGCTGAGCGTTCCTGAGTTGCTATCTGCATTGTGATTGCTTTCAGATTATCAAGTGCACTTCTTTCGGATATACCCATTGTCACCTGATTGCTCAGCTGAAAAATATCGCCTTTTACGTTTGTACCCTCACCGTATGAACCTCTTATGGTAAGACCTAATTTACTTACTGTTGATGCAAGTTTTGACATCTGATTGCATTTTGAAAGCGCAGGCAGATGCATCATAACGGAAGCTCTCATTCCTGTGCCGAGGTTTGTGGGACACTGTGTGAGATAGCCGATTCTTTCGTCAAACGCATATTTTAATTTTGAATCGAGCAGGTCGTCAATTTTATTTGCAAGTTCAAAAGCACCGTCAAGGTCAAGTCCGCCCTTGATAACCTGAATACGGATATGATCCTCTTCACAAAGCATGATACTTACGGATTCATCATCCGAAAGAAGCAAAGCTCTGCCCTTCTGAGGTGATGCAAATTCGGGACTGATAAGATGTCTTTCTGCGAGAGCTACAGCCTGTTTCTGAGAAAGATTTTCCATTTCGATGTAGTGGAGTTTTATTCCTGACACATCACTCAGTGCGTCACGGACTGTCTGACAGACCTTTTCTCTTCCCTGGGCATCAAGACGGCAGGGGAACGGAAATTCTTCAAGATTTCGAGCAAATCTTACTCTCGTGCTCAATATAACATCGTTGTGTTCGCTTTTAGTATTGTACCACTTGTTCATTTTTAACCCTCCATTGCTCTAATTTCATCTCTGAGCTGTGCCGCTCTTTCAAAATTCTGTTCATCAATGGCTCTGTTAAGTTCAGCTTTAAGCTCCGAAAGTCTGTGAGCATACTTTACTTCTTCACCCGCACCCATCGGAAATTTGCCCTGATGCTCTGTTTTTCCGTGTATTCTGTGAAGAGATGGCTGAAGCTTATCAAAAAATGTTTTGTAGCAATCTGCACATCCGACTTTACCTGTTTTTGCAATATCATCAAATGAACAGCCGCATTTTTCACAGCGAAGAACGCTGTTGCTGAGTTTACTTATCGGCATATCTCCGAAAAATCCGCTGAACAGGTCACCGAGATTCAGACCGAATCCCGAAAACATTGAGCCGTAGCCCAGTGCAGATGCACAATGTGAACAAAGATGATTTTCGGCAGTTTCACCGTTGATTATTCTTTTAAGATGTGTTGTAGCTTCGTTTTTACCGCAATTCTGACATAACATAATATCTGACTCCTTTTTTTGATTTAAACAATAATTTATCGCTGTGCGATAAATTATTGTAGTGAGAAGTGAGTAGTGAGAAGTGAGTAGTTTATGAAGGGGCTTTGCCCCTTACCCCATTACAATGCAGATTCAGCATAAATGGTGGTTTTTTAACATTTTTAGTATCTTTTTTTAGAGCGTAGCGGAACAAGTGCGTAGCACTTCCGACACTCCTAACTCCTAACTT
>JAFXLD010000071.1 GCA_017531385.1 Clostridia bacterium | reverse complement strand
TGTTGATGAGTATGTTGCTGTGTAAGTTGCATCTTCAGTTACTTCTGCAATTTCAGGTGTCCAACCATTATGTGTATATGTATACTGTGCAGTTGCTTCCTTTGTGGGTGTTTCGCCTGTATATGCAGGTGTTTCACCGTAAGCTACTTCGCTTGACTGAAGCTCTGTACCGTCTTCGTTAACAAACTTGATTGTGTACTTGTTAACTGTTGCCTTGTACTTTGCAGTATAAGTTGTAGCTTCTGTTACTGCTGTATATGCTTTATCCCAACCGTCAAATGTATATGTATACTGTGCTGTTGCTGCCTTTGTGGGATTTGCAGTACCGTAAACGGGCATTGAGCCATAATCAAAATCTGCAGAATAAAGAACTGTTGAACCGTCTTCGTCAACCCATGTTACTTTGTACTTGTTGACTGTCTGAGTGAATGTTGCAGTATAGTTAACATCACCAGATACAGTTGCAACTGTGGGTGACCACTTATCAAATTTATATGAATACTGAGCTGTTGCTGCCTTTGTAGGTTCAGAACCGTTGTACTCGGGCATTTTGCCGTATTCAACAGTATCTGTTTCAACGATCTGATCATTAATAACCCAGTTAACAGTATATGATCTGAGTGTTGATTTGAACGTTGCTTTGTAACTTGTATGACCTGTTACTGTTGAAACAGCGGGATCCCAACCTGCAAATTCATATGTGTACTGTGAATCTGCAGCCTTTGTGGGATTTTCTCCGTCATATTTGGGAGTTGCACCGTATTCAACATTTGTGTCTGTTTCAAGAACTGAATCGTCTTCGTTAAGCCATGTTACGTTATAAGTGTTGACTTTTTTATCAAACACTGCTGTGTAGGTTACATCTTTTGTTACTGCTGCGGGTGTTGTATCCCAGTTTGCAAATGTATATGTGTACTGAGCATCTGCAGCCTTTGTGGGTGTACCATTCGGATATGCGGGCACTATACCATATTCTACTGATGTAACAACATCCTGCTGTCCGTCAACTTTCCATGTTACATTATACTTATTCTTTGTCTGAGAGTACTGTGCTGTATAAGTTGTATCACCTGTTATTGCTGAAACAGAGGGTGTCCAACTTGTGAAAGTATATGTATACTCATCAGTAGCAGGTCTTGTGGGAGTGTTGCCATTGTATATGGGAGTTGTACCTGCAGGAACACCGTTATCTGTTTCGAGAACAGTACCGTCATAGTTCTTCCATGTTACTGTGAAGCCATTCATCTTCCACTTTGATGTTACATAAAGATTATCTGCAACATTTACTGTATCGGAAGCATTGAGCTTTGTGCCGTCTGCCTTGTACCAACCAAGGAATTCGTGGTTAGTTTTTGTGGGCACGGGAAGATCGCCGTATGTACCGGCAAAAGTTACAGTTTTTGAATTTTCATAGGAAACACCGTCTTCAACTGTTCCTACTTCGTAAACTCTGATATTCTCAAATCTTACAGTGTTATTTGAGCCGTTTGCGTCAACACGGATTGCTGCC
Source organism: Clostridia bacterium (assembly GCA_017531385.1). Lineage (GTDB taxonomy): Bacteria > Bacillota > Clostridia > Oscillospirales > Acutalibacteraceae > UBA1081. The sequence continues at coordinate 12,820 of JAFXLD010000071.1, read as the reverse complement.
CTTACTGAACCTGCAGGAGCAGTAAATACAGCATTATCTGCTGTTATGCCGGTAGAACCGTTGGCTGAAAATCTGTTTGTAGGACCATCATTAAATTCAAGACCTAATCCGCTTGAAGTGTTAGCATCATAGAAGAAGATATAAACGTCCCAGGCATCGCCTGTGAAATCAATATCAATTTTATACTGTTTGCCAGGAGTTACAGGGAAAAGGGGTGATTGTGACGTACCTTCACCTGCACCGTCATTTGATGTAAGTGTGAAACCGTTATCTGTTACGTTACTGATAACACCATTGCTTGCGGAAGAAGTATTCCACTTGCTGAAATCAACAAGGTTATCGAAAACAACAGTGTACTTGTTAGCTTCCCATACAGCATAGAGAGTATTGTTAAAGCCAACATTTATTGTTCCTGTTGAGCCACTTGTTGCAGAAGCAGAAGTTGCCCAACCCTTGAATGTGTAACCTGTGCGTACAGGCACATAGCTTGCAACAGAGAAGCCGTATGAGCTTGCTCCGCCTATAGTAATTGTTGTTGAATATGTTGATGTTGAACCGTTAAGTGAACCGCCGTTGGGATTCAGATTAACTTTTGTCTGGAGTGCATTGATTGCAGTATTAATCGGATTTATTGCATTATTGATTGCATTCTGATCATACTGACCTGAAAGACCATATGAATTATAGTCATTGATAATGTTATTTGCACTATTGACTGCTGTCTGCAGGTTGTAAACAGATACATAATTTCCTGCATTTGAAAGGTAGTTATTACCGTTTGTTGTAGCTGTACGAAGAGCATCGGTATCAACTGATGTACCTGTCTGCTGATAGAACAAATAAATATAGTCACCGCCGCCGCCGGCATTCAAATCAGCTGCCTGATTTATCTTACCTTTTTCACCGCCTGTGTTCATCCATGGACAAACAGTATATCCGGACATAGTAGCATTTTCACTATGACCAATAGCTGTCATGGGAGGACCTGCATTCGGGTCTCTTGTGTAATACATATAAATTGTATCACCGCCCATTTCCCTGTTCAGATCCAAAGCAGCATTTGCACTTGTGCTGCTACCGATATATGAATTCAATACAGGGTAAAATGTACAGTCATGTCCGTTTATGTTATATGTATAGTTGGCAGGAGCAGTACTGCCGTTATAAAAAGCAATGGCTCTGATAGCCTGACTTTCATCGGTAGATTTTTTATATCCCATATGAATATAGGAACTGTTTTTACCGTCATTCAGGTCTTTACCGAGCAAGGTATAACCGGCACCGGTTATATAACCTTTTGATTCGTCTTCTCGACCGCCTGCGGTACCACTGTGGTCTCTTGCACTGACAGCAAGATCCGAGATAAACTGGGTACCGGACGTGTAGTAATATTCTTCGTCATAGTAACCGGCTGCACGGGGTGCAGGGTCACCGGCTGCACGCATTTCAGCCGCAGCAATACCTACCAGCGTGACTGATAAGATGATTGCAACAGCGAAAAACAGCGATAGCCATTTTTTCGAGTTCTTTTTCATAAATGTCATCTCCATTTACAAATTTTCCTTTGCAGGTTTCATAAAAATATACAAAAACCCACTTTTATACTCTTGAATTATAACACGATATTTACAATATTTCAATAGATTGCCATTTTATTTTTTATTTTTTGCATGTAAAAAATTTTATAAATATAATGTAAAAAATGCACAAGAAACAATAATTTAGCGAAAATTTGCGGTGCAAATTTTCTAAGATAAAAGAGAAGAGATAATAGATAATAAAGAATAAAATCGGAAGCCGCTATGCGGCTTGATTTATAAGAACCTGACTTCGTCAGAACCTTGTTATTCGCTATGCACATAATAATGGGTAAGGGCGAAGCCCTTCCGACACTATTATCTTTTATCTATTATTTATTATCTCAATAATTTATCGCACAGCGATAAATTATTGTTTGTTTCTTCAAGTTATTTTTAAGAAAAGCAGGGTATATTATAGTCACAGGATGCATCAAACGGGTCAGCTGTCCTGACCTTTGCCCGAAAATGCATAAAAAGGACAGACAACCGACTCCCGCTCATGGCGATTACATACAGTACACTACCTCTTAAAAGTCAAAATGCAGTCTTTTTTACAAAGACTGCATTTTGGCTTTTATTTTTGTAATAATAAAAAAGAGGTGAAGAAAAATGAAAATAGCAATCATAACAGGTGCATCATCGGGAATCGGCAGAGAGTTTGCTCTGGCAATAGACAAAAAATATTCCCTTGACTGCATCTGGCTCATTTCAAGACGGGCTGAAAAGCTTAAAGAAACAGCGGCTCTGATGCAGACAAAAACAGAGATCATCCCCGTTGATCTGGCACAGGACAATTCTTATGAAAACATCCAAAACAAGCTGGAAAATGAAAAACCGCATATACAGCTTCTTGTAAATGCGGCAGGTTTCGGCAAATTCGGAGGGACTGTGACCATCTCAGACGAAGATGCGGAAAATATGATAAATGTAAATATCCGTGCGCTGACGATGATAACAAAGCACTGCATACCCTATATGGCAACAGGCGGTCACATCATAAACATGGCATCGGCATCGGCTTTTGTGTCACTTCCCCATTTCGGAATTTATTCTGCGACAAAAAGCTATGTTCTGCAGTTTTCACTTGCACTTGCAAACGAGCTGAGAAATTCCTGCGTGGGAGTTACTGCCGTTTGTCCATACTGGGTGGCATCGGAATTCATTCCTACGGCACAGGATACTCCCGACGGTGATGACATCAATAATTTTATGTTCATAACCTATCCGTTCACCGCCGTCGACAAAGCACTCTGTGACAGCGAAAAGGGAAAAATGCTCTCACTTATCGGCATGATTCCGAAAATCATAAAATGCCTGTCAAAGATAATGCCTATTCACTGTCAGCACCTGATATGGAACTGCATGAGAAAAATCACTGTGCAAGATAGTCCACAATACCCTGTGCAATCGCTGTGGCAAGCACAGCCTGACCGTTCGGATCTGTGAGAAAACGTGCATCGTTTGCGTTTGTAAGATATCCGCACTCCACAAGCACACTGGGGCACTCTTCAACACGTGTCACCATGTACGGGAAAAATTTTATATCCATATCCACTTTCTCATATTCTTTTGATGCGGGATCATTATAATAATATGTTCTGTACGCGTTCACAAGCTGTTTATGGGTAGCATCTGCAAGGGGCATTGAATAGCTTCTGTAATAGAATGTATGGGTTCCGTACAGGGATTTACTGTCCGAACCGTCACTGTGAATACTTACAAAAACATCAGGATCGGCATTTCGTATCATTTCAACACGTTCATCAAGAAAAAGTGCATCGTCACCTGTTCTTGTCATGATTACCGTTGCTCCGTGCTTGCGAAGAATCTCTGCCGTTTTTTCGGCAATGGCAAAAGTAACATCCTTTTCATAAATTTTCATGTCTGAATTTGTTCCGGGACTGCCGTAGCCTCCGTGTCCCGGATCAAGCATGATGACCGTGCCCTCAAGAGAAGTTGCTTTTTTCCTGAGGGTTATTTTTATTTGTCCGTTGTCTGTTTTTTCATAGGAATAACCGCCGAAGTCGCCCTTATTTTTAAGATACAGACGGAGAATCATAAAACCATCAGTGTCATTTGCGTACCATTCGCATTTTGACACAACTTCACTGAGAGAGAAATCAGGCTCCGAGGTATAACTGCACTGTGCTGTGTTCATAAATATAACATCAATGTATTCTGCCTCAAAAGCATCCACATTGTAAATTCTTTCAAGGTAACCTTTATGATAATTCTGAGGTGCAAGAACCATTTTCACAAATGTATTATATAAAGATGAAAAGGTGAGCGTTGTGCCGTCGGAATGTTCAACTTTTTCGAGTTTTACGCTGTTATCGGGCATAACAAATCCGCCGAGAATAAGCCTTGTATCATCACAATGAAGCTTCATTCCCGAAGCAAGGTACAACAGCACGTGGTTATCGCATACAGTGACCTTTTCTGCATACCCGTAAGAGCCTGCAAGCTGAGGTGTGCAGGTGGGATCAGATGTATCGTCAAGCGATGCTGTGGATGTGGTTTCGGTATAGTCATTTGTAACACGACAGATTGTCGCATTGCCGAGATTATGATTATCATAAGGTGTGATTGCCTTTGTTTTTCCGCACATGACGATATCGTCGATACCACCGAAAGTAGCAGCAAAGGAAACCTGTTCAGCAGTAAGCGGTGCGAGCCAATCTGAAAGTTCATAAGTTGCAGAGTACGTTACATAACCGTTTTCTTCCGTGTCTGACGGCTTCAGCTCAACAGGAACTGTATTTGCAAGAGATGCAAAAACCTGAGCGCCTTTGACAGCCTTTGCCGTAAGTGTCACAACACCGTCAACAACAACAGCATTCCATTCGGTCATAACATCAACAGCACGGTCAATATGATATGTGTATCTTGCGTTTTTGTGCTTCACAACAACCTTGTTTTCACCCTGTTCAAGAGGAACATTTACAGTAAAACTGCCGTCATCACCCGTTGTGGGAACACTCTGCCACTTACCGTTTGCCGTGCACCACACATGGGTGGGATAATTCTTGTCGGTTGTGCCTGAAAAAATGATTTCAGAATTATTTTTAATTTCAACACCCGTATATGTGAGTGCTGTGTAATCAACATTATTGAAATATTCATAATAGGAATACAGATTTGTGGCAGTGTCGTTATCGTCTGTACGAAGCTTTGCATGGGAATACATCACACAGCCCGAAAAACCGCCGTGATTGTACAGAAGTTTCACAAGGTTGTTCACTTCGTTGGACTGAGTCCAGCCTGAACCCGATTTCACAAGGTCATTTCTGACAACACCGTAAACATTCGTATTGCCTGAAAGTACAAACTGTGCCCACTGCTTTATTATGTTTTCTCCGCCGTTTTCGGAAGAATGATTTATCTGCACAAAACAGAAATCAGCGGAATTTACGGTCTTTTTTATGTTATCGTTCAGCGTTTCTTCACAGTAAACACCGAATTTTATGTCCTTGGCATTGAAATACTCTTTTATGTCACTCACTTTTGAGGAAGCATCGGAATCACCTGCATGAATCATAACGGCATCCGGGTTATATTTTCCCGTTTTTTCAAGAATTTTTTCCTTGTCGGCTTTTGCCATAGGAAATTCTTCACTGTCAAGAAGAAATACAACATAAAGCTCCTGCTCCTTTGCCTTTTCCACAAAATAAGACAGGACATCAAAACCGTCCGGTGAATAATTCATCTTTTCACTGAAACGAACAACAACGGTATTCGGAAGAATTGCATCAACCTTTTCAAACACATTTTCTGCTGATTTTTTAAGGGCAGCTTCAGATGTGTCTTCAAAACTCATATCGGCAGACGGATCAAAAATATAACCCCTCATGTCATCGGGCAGAATATTTTCGGACTCAGAAAGAAAAGCAAAAGCGTTTTCTTCGTTCGCCTTTATCTGTTCGGAAATATCAATCATTTCGCCTGTGGGAAGTTCTTCAGTTCTGTATGCGTCATATATCAGAAAACCGCAAAATGCCCCTACAATCAGCAGGAGCACAATAGCTATTATTATCGGCAATTTTCGTTTCATCAGTTTTCTTTTTTATCTCCCTTTTTCTCATCGTTGACAACCTTTGTCTTCTTGGACTTGGCATCAACATGGTCAAAATACTCTCTGAATCTTATTGTGAACATTGTATAGTTATCGCAATTTTTACAGTAAAACAGCGCACGGAAAGATTTATTCACCATCTTCCATTCGGAAACCTTACGCATACGCTTACGGCAATCATCACAGCAGCAGACCATCTTACTTCTGTCTATGCGTTCATCATGAATATTTGTAATATATTTCGCCTTAAAAAGCAGTCGCTGATAAAAATCATCATCGCAGATAAGAATATGTTCTGCCAATGCATCAGCGTCATGGGATTTTTTGAAGCATCTCAGACTCAGAAGTGAATCATCAAGAGCACGGTGTGTTGAATACTCACTCACATCAATACCGAAAAGCGTTGCCGCAGCAGAAAGTCCTATCTGTTGTGCGTTTGAAAGCTTCAGAAACTGCTGACAGTATTTCTGCAGATCAACATATCTGTGAATAAAAGGTATGCCGTCGATGTCATTGAAAAATTTAAGGTTATCAAGCATAACCCTTAAATCTCCATTGCCCCAGGACATGAAAATACAGTCCTTATCGCCGACCCATTTTGAAAAATCGGAAACAGCCTTTGCAAAACTTACGCCGCCGTACATATCTTCATTTGAAATATGGGTAAGTGTTTTCACTCTTCCGCTTAATTTGTTTGAAAGCTGCGAACGGATAAGCACCGAAAAGGTATCGACAACATCAAGATCATCATCCACCATCACGGCACCGATTTCAATTATTTCATTGAAAAAGCTTTTGAGTTTTTTGTTATAGGAGTTGTTCCACTCAAGGTCCATTATAACATAATACATCCGAAAGCACCTTTTTTCTCTCATTAATATTCTAATAATACAATAACTGCATAATTTTGTCAATTTTATTGAATATATTTTTTCATTGATAATCATAAATTTGCATGCTATACTTTTCTACGGAGATGATTTTATAAAATTTTCACACATTCCCTATAAAATATACGGTTAAAGAAGAGAACGAATGATAAGAATTCATCATTGACTAAAAAAAACCATTGTGCTAATATAATATATCATTATTGTGTATAAGGAAGAAAGATATGCTTAGATTTATTATTGCTTTTTTTGCAGGAAAAGCTGCAAAAATACTTCTGAAAATTCTCAGAAAGAGAGCAACCCATTTCCCGGGAAAACTTGCGCTTAAAATCTGCCCTGATTTCCTCAGATACATCGGCAAACCGAAGAATATCATCTGTGTTACGGGTACAAACGGAAAAACGAGCACCTGCAACATGATTGAAGACTGCCTCAGGCAGGACAACATAAAGGTGCTTGACAACAGCTTCGGTTCAAACACACTTCCCGGCATCTGTGCAACATTCATTGACGGCGTAAACCTTTGGGGTAAGCCCGTTTTTGACACATGCGTGCTTGAAGTTGACGAAAGAAGCTCACTTCACATCTACAAATATGTCACTCCCACATATTTCATATGCTCAAATCTTTTCCGTGATTCTGTTATGAGAAATGCACACACAGAGTTCATTTTCTCAATGATAAATGATTATCTCCCCTCATCAACAAAGCTCATTCTCAACGGCGATGATGTAATCAGCTCACGACTCGGCAAGGGTGTCAACGAAACACGCATTTTCTTCGGTGTGGACAAGCTCGAGGGTGAGAAGACCGAAGACCACAATATAATCAATGACGGCAGAGCTTGTCCCGAATGCGGTGCGAAGATGATTTTTGACTTCAAGCGTTATCATCACATCGGTAAAGCTCACTGTTCAAGATGCGATATGGCATCTCCCGTGTCTGATTACACCGTAAAATCAGTTGACGAAAAGGCTATGACAATGACTGTTTCATTAAAAGGCAAAGAATATGTCTTCCCGATGATAAACGAAGCAATTTTCAACATTTACAATGAAGTTTCGGTCATCGCTCTGCTTTCAGAATACGGTTTCGCACCCGAAAAAATCGCATCATTCATGAAGAATCTTCACATCACATTAACGCGTTACAACGAAACCCAGGCAGGTGATGTAAAGGTTATCTGCACAATGCTCAAGGGCTACAATCCCATCGCATGTTCGAGAAACTGCCACACAGCAAAAATCCGCGAAGGCAGAAAAGCGGTTTTCTTTATGGTTGACGACATTCACAATGAACAGGACGACTCAGAGAGCATCACATGGCACTACGAAGCCGATTATGAAGCTCTGAATGATGACTCAATCACTCATATTTTTGCATCGGGTCCCCGTTCACTCGATGTAAAATACAGACTTCTGCTTGCAGGCATTCCCGAAGAAAAAATCACTGTCGGCAGACATGAAGCCGATGTCATTGATAAGATGACGCTCGATGATACCGATTCTCTTCTCATTTTCTACGATATGCACCGTTATGACAAGCTCGAAAAAGAAGTCAAGCCTGCAATCGTGAAAAAATTTGCAAAGGAGGACAAATAAAATGAAAATTGAAATCCTTTACAATGATTATCTTATCTTCGGTGACGGCGCAAATGTTGACTACATCGTGAAATGTCTTCCTGATGCAGAAATAATTCACACATCAATTCACGACAAGCCCTATTTTGCAGAAAACGAGCCTGACCTTATCTACATGGGTGCCATGAGTGAAAACAATCAGGAAAGAGCAATAACTGCCCTTATGCCTTACAAAAACAGACTCACTGAACTCATCGAAAAAGGCATTCATATTCTCTTTACTTCGACATCCTGTGATGTTCTCGGCAAGTACATCATTGACGGTGACAGAAAGATTGAATGTCTTGAGCTTTTCGATTTCACCACCGAAAGAAAAATGCTGAGACGCTTCAATGCAATGACTCTCGGCAACTATAACGGCATAGAAATGATGGGATTCAAGAGTCAGTTCGGTGTGGCAACACCCTCTAAGGACTGCAATGAATTTTTCTTTGACGTAACAAGAGGTTCGGGACTTTATAAAGACTTTAAAAAGGAAGGCTTCAAGCGAAACAACCTTATTGCAACATACATCATAGGTCCGTTCCTTGTTATAAATCCCCTTTTCACAAAACAGTGGCTCTCTGAAATTGCAAAAGAAGAAATCACACTTCCCTTTGAAGAAATTGCAATGGAATGTTACAGGAACCGCCTTACAGAGTTCAAAGACGAAAACAGAAAGATCGAATAAAGCAAACCAGGTACGGAAAACCCGTACCTGGTTTTTATAAACATTAATTTATCGGCGTTGCCGATAAAAATTCGTAATTCGCAATTGTGGAAAGGGCTTCGCTCTTTGACCCATTTTTATAATTCAAGCCCGAAGGGCTTCCGATAATTGCGAATTGAGAATTGAGAATTGAGAATTGAAACAATAGTTTAGCTCCGCTAAATTATTGTTTATACTTCTCCGCCTGAAGATTGAACATATACGCATATTTGCCGTCAAGTGCCATAAGCTCCTCATGTGTTCCACATTCCACGATTTCGCCGTTTTCCATCATATAGATTCTGTCGGCGTGTCTTGTTGTGGAAAGTCTGTGTGAAATAAACACAACCGTCTTGTCTGCAGCTGCTTCCGTCATAGACTGATTGAGCTCGTATTCAGAAACAGGGTCAAGATTTGCAGAGGGTTCATCAAGAATGACATAAGGGCATTTTTTGTAAAATGCTCTGGCAATGGCAACCTTCTGCTCTTCACCGCCCGACATACTCATTCCGTCATCACTGAATTCTCTGAGAAGCACCGTTTCCGTACCATCCGGTAAAGGCTTTGTAAAACCTGCATCTTTCAGGGCTTCAAGGACCCGTGTCTTATCATAATCAACTTCAAGTGCTACATTTTCACCCATTGTTGCACCGAAAATCTTGAAATCCTGAAAAACTGCAGCAAATCTGTCACGGTGCGAAGCAACAGTTTCGTCTTTTATGTTTCTGTCACCAATGACAATTTCACCGTCGGTAACATCATAGAGTCTGAGAAGCAGATTCGTAAGAGTGGTCTTTCCTGCTCCGTTATAGCCGACGAGAGCAATTTTTTCACCGGGTTTCATTGTCATATTGATATTTTTAAGAGTGGGCGCATCGTTGCCCGGATATGTAAAGCTGACATTTTTAAGCTCGATTGTTTCGCATTTTTCATTTGTGGCGGTATGCTCACCGTCTTTGATTTTAAAATCGGTTTTCAGGAATGTTCTGTATTTTTCAATCATCTTTGAACGCTCCGTAAAGCCCCTGAGAGCATAAACGGTAAGAAACAGCACCGATGCACTAATCTGAGCTGCACCGTTGAATGTTGAAACAAAGTCGCTGGGGCTCAGCACTCCTTTTTCAATGGTCTGATAACCTATATAAGCTGTCAGCACGAGCATAAAACCGATTATCTGCACAACAACAGCCTGAAAGAAAAACCAGCCGTCAATTTTGCCCACGTATTTTCTGTTGTACTTCACTATTTCATCGGCACTTTCTCTGTATCGTTTGAAGAAAATACCTGTTATCGAATGCATACGCATTTCACCTGCAAACTCGGGCAGATAGAAAAGTCGTGAAAAATAGTTTGCTTTTCTGTATTTTTCATTCATTATCTCTCTGCGTTTCATCTGCAGATTGCCCGTATGTTTACCGACAGGAAGAAATGAAAGCACGAAAACGAGAATAATCACAAGGCATACGGGGTCGATTGACACCATTATTGCACCGATTGAAATGAATGAAATAATTTCAGCAACATAGCCTCTGACATTATTGAGAATAAAACGGATATTGTCCGAGGATGTCTCGATTGCAAGGATGAAATCGCTGTAAAACGATGAATTGTCATAGCTTGCAAGGTCAAGTGAAATAGCCTTTTCATAGAGTTTTGAGTGAATTCCGAGATAGAGTTTCTCCCTTGCCCTGTGTGCAAAAAGCTCGAAAAACAGAGCATTTACAACATTTTCAAGTATAATTACCGCAACCATCAATGCAAGAGCAATAAAAACGTGTTTCACACCGTCAGGCTGACCGATTTCATCAATTATATATTTGATGCCGATAACGGAAATGAGCTTATTGGGCAGCGTTGTGAGAAGTTCAACAACGATTTCACCGATAACAAGACCGGGAGAGATTTTAAACATCAGTTTCAGAATAAAAAAGATGTTGCTGACAATTGAATGTCCGTCTTTTGCCTTTTTATTCATCATCTTCACCTTCCTTGTCGTCTTTGTAGTTTGAAGCCTGCATGGTGAACATTTCGGCATATACGCCGTTTTTCGCCATAAGCTCGGCATGATTTCCCGACTCGGCAACCGTTCCGTTTTCAAAGACATAAATCCTGTCTGAGAGTACGGCACTTGAAAGACGGTGAGAAATGTAAATGACCATTTTACCCACGGTTTCTTCTATGAGGCTTTCATACATTTTGTACTCGGCAATGGGGTCAAGAGCAGAAGAAGGCTCGTCAAGAACGGCTAAATCAAAGGGATGTGCAAACATTCTTGCGGCTGCAACTTTCTGCTGTTCACCGCCCGAAAGTCCCGTTCCGTTGTCGTCAAATTCCTTTGTAAGAACCGTGTCTGCACCATTTTCAAAAGTGTTGATTTTGTCATAAACACCGCTTTTTTTCAGAGCCTTTTCAACATAAAGCCTGTCTTCATCCGTTTCACATTCACGGCAGAGAACATTCTCATTCACAGACAAAGCAAAGACTTTGTAATCCTGAAAAACAGTACCGATTTTCTTTCTGAGTGTGTCTGCTTCGTACTCTTTGACATTGATGCCGTTATAAAGAATCTCGCCTTCATCGGGATCATAAAAACGCAGAAGAAGTTTTACAAACGTAGACTTACCCGCACCGTTTTTGCCGACGATTGCAACGGTTTCATCTTTATTTATTGTGAATGAAACATTTTTGAGTGTGGGCTTTTTTGCACCGGGATAAGTGAATGTGACATTCCTGAACTCAATTTTTTCAATGGTTTCAGCCTTTTTGGTGCCGTCTCTAAGTCTGTTTTCATAAGAGAAAAACTCTCTGAGATTTCCGAAATAAAGGGAGCAACGTTGAATTTCGGAGATATATCTGCCTGAATTTTCAATAATTTCCTTAAGGCTTGTTACGGCACTTATAAGCACTGCAAACTGTGCCACGGAAATTTCACCTGTCACGGCAAAACCGTAAACACCGTAAATGAGAGTACCTGCGATGGGGACAATCTCAGTCAGAATACCGCCGAGAACATCGAGAAGACCCGTCTTCCAGCCGTATTTTTTAATTATTGCACGGTTGCTTTCCACGGCATTCACAAATCTTGTTTTCATGACTTTATAAATGCCCGATGTACGCATATCCTTAGAGAAATCTTTAAGGAAAACAACTCTCTGCACATAATCCTTTTTACGGTTGTTGGATGTCATTTCTTTGTCTTTTTTATATTCAAGCTTGTTTCTGTAGGACTGAGAAAAGACAAAGGGTATCATACCAAGAAGAAACAGCAGGATTTTCGGGTCAACGGAGCAGATATAGGAAACCAATCCCACGGCAGTAATTGCAGAGGAAATGAATTTACCCACCACCCAGGAAAACTCGGCAGACAGCTCGTTATTTATGACATCCGTTGCCCTTTTGTAGATATCATAGAATTTGGGATTTTCGTAACATTCCACATCAACCTGACATGCTTTGCGAAAAATCTGCTCATTGAGAAGTCTGTAAACTTTCTTGTTCTCTGCACTTGCAATGAAGTCACCGAAGCAGTCAAGAAAATGCGCAAGCAGACCGAAACCGCAGAATGCAAGAAGTATCAGCATAAACTCGCGGAATGTTCCGCCTAGAGTTACAGTATTTATCATCTTTTCAAGGAAGATGACATTTTTTATGTAGCTTTCAAAAAACCAGTATCCCGTTATTGATAATGTATAACCGATAAGCAGAAACGGCGATGCTTTTGTAATAATCCGTGCCGCATAAATTGTGTTTTTTATAACGGCTGAACGGGAAGGCTTTTTTTCTTTGTTGTCCATATAAAATCCTTTCGGTAAACAATAATTTATCTGAGAGTGAGGAGTTAGAAGTTAGGAGTTAGGAGTGTCGGAAGTGCTACGCACTTGTTCCGCTACGCTCTATATAATACAAATGGGGTAAGGGGCAAAGCCCCTTCATAAACTCCTCACTCCTCA
>JAFXLD010000070.1 GCA_017531385.1 Clostridia bacterium | reverse complement strand
TGAAAACGCAATATGGGCTTACACAGTAGGTTGCGCTATCGCAATCAAGATGGGTTGCACAAAGGCTGCTGACGCAGCTGCAGCTATCGGTATCGGCCTTCAGGCATTCTGCATCAAGGGTTCTGTTGCTGACAACAGAAAGGTTGGTCTTGGCCACGGTAACCTTGGTAAGATGCTTCTTTCAGACGAAACAGAGTGCTTCTGCTTCCTTGCAGGTCACGAATCATTTGCTGCTGCTGAAGGCGCTATCAAAATCGCTCTTAACGCTAACAAGGTTAGAACAAAGCCTCTCCGCGTTATCCTCAACGGTCTCGGCAAGGATGCAGCTATGATCATTTCAAGAATCAACGGCTTCACATACTGCAAGACAGAGTTCGATCCTTACGCAGAAGAAGTTAAGGTTGTTGAAGAAACAGCTTACTCAACAGGTGACAGAGCTAAGGTTCGTTGCTACGGTTCAGACAATGTTCCCGAAGGTGTTGCTATCATGAGACTTGAGAACGTTGGCGTTTCCATCACAGGCAAAACAACTAACCCCACTCGTTTCCAGCATCCCGTTGCAGGCACATACAAGAAATGGTGTAACGAGAACGGCGTTAAGTATTTCTCAGTTGCTTCAGGCGGCGGTACAGGCCGTACACTTCATCCCGACAACATGGCAGCAGGCCCCGCTTCCTACGGTATGACAGATACTATGGGCAGAATGCACTCAGACGCTCAGTTCGCAGGTTCTTCATCAGTTCCCGCTCACGTTGAGATGATGGGTCTTATCGGTATGGGTAACAACCCCATGGTTGGTGCTACAGTTGCTTGCGCAGTTGCAGTTGAAGAAAGCGCTAAATAAGATTAAAAATCGCTATATATAGCCATTTTCCCTGCCTCGAAAGAGGTGGGGATTTTTCAATGCAAATATCCTTACAGCCGATATAACGCAATATAAACTTTATGTTCTATTTCAAATGTTTCGGGAAACTCTGCAAGTAACTCATTATGCTTTATGTTCCATTCTGCCAATGTCTTTTCATCCATAGAAGCCATTGTGCCACGACAAGCCAACATTCTGCCGTGCCAGCTTTCTCTTGTGAATGGTATTCTGTACTCAAAAATATCAAGCGTGCCATTCTCAAAAGGGTGATTATACATATCTTTTGAACCGGATGCCCCGGGAGTCCAGTTTTTGTTCATTTTCTTTACAAGTTCGTGAGATTTTTCAGCAATCTCATCATCAAGAGTATAACTCATATAAATCTTAACAAATACTCCCCCGGGCTTAATGAGTCGCTTGATTTCATCAATTATGCTATCTCTGTCAAAATACCAGAAGCACTGTGCAGCAGTAATACAATCAAAACTGTTATCTTCAAAAGGCGTTGTTTCTGCAGGTGAAACAAGGAATTTTACATTATGGACACCTTTTTCAACTGCCAATGCTTTTGCAACTTCAATCTGACTTTCAGAAATATCAATACCTGTTATATCTGCACCGTAGCTACAAAGGTTAAATGGCAGAACACCCGTTCCTGTACCTATATCAAGCCAATTGCTGTTTTCTTTCCCCACACCGAGGGCATACAGTTTTTTATACATTATTTCAGGATAAATATCTCTGTATTTTGCATATTCCGAAGAGGTTTTGCCAAAGTCAAAAGAATTACCATTATCAATATTCTTCACTATCATAAATCATCACTCCAGATGCATTTTATAAAATTTTGCTTTAAAGGTTTGCGTACCGTCAAAGGTGCTGTATTCCCCATACCGGTCAAATACCAACCCACACTTTTCCATAACTCTGCCCGATGCAGGATTATCAATCGCATGGTCTGAAACAAAGTCTTTTATACCATGTTCGTCATGGGCAAATTCAATCATTCTTTTTGTCGCTTCGGTTGTTAATCCTTTGTTCCAATAGTCAGAACGAATATTGTATCCGAATCCCCACTCGTCAGGGTTGCCTTTGTGAGGGCCTATGCTTCCGCTTCCGATTAAAAGATTGCTTTCTTTAAGCACAAAACCCCAATGATAATTCTCGTCTTCGGGAAGTATTACATTTATCCAATGCAAAACCTCATCAATGTTTTTATAAAGATTGTACGGCATGAATTTATTGACTCTTTCATCGCTGAGCCAAACAAATGCTGCTTCAGCATCTTCGGGGGTTATCGGTCTTAAAATCAGCCGTTCTGTTTCAAGAACGGGAGTTCTTTCATAATACAATTCTTGATTCGTTTGATTCATTTTGTACTCCTTTTCTTTGTTTCTATTGCGATAAACGGCACTGTCATTTCTTCTTCGGTAAGACCGGCATGAACACCGATAAATGTATGCTCTTCACGTTCTATAAGTAATGATTTTTCACCCGTTGCTATGGCAAGAAAATCACCTACAAAATCATAGGTTCTCGGGTGAGGTATACCAAATCCCAAAAGATTTTCACGGAATACTTCTTCTTTAGTCATAAGCCTGAAAGAATCGCCAAAATGCTTATTGAACTCATTTCTGAATTCTTCCTGCATACCGTCTTTAACAAAAAAGCTCAGAGCTCTGCTTGGCTCAATTGACGGCGGAATTTTCAGCATTGCGGAAAGCTCGGGATAATCCTCGAGATATTCATTTATGCTGTCACACAGTCCGTGGTCTGCGGTGATGATAACAAGCGAGTTTTTAAGTTGCTTACAAAGCCTCTCAATCTCTTTATTAATCAATAAAATCTGTTCGTGTGCCTGCCTGCTTTTCACTCCGTAATCGTGCATTGTTTTATCGGGCTGATACCAATAGGAATAAATGTATTTCTTCTGTCTTTTTCTTGACAGCCGTTTTATTACTTTGCAAATATCATGTACGCTTTTTGAATGATATTTTGAAAACGGTGAAACACAATGAGCCGAGCCTTTGCCGTTTACTTCTTCAATCCGTTCAAAGATTCTTTTGTATGGAATATACTTCCAAGCCACATTATAATCTGCCGCAGGTTCACCGTTTCTTTGTAAGGTGTTACGAAATACGGCTATATTCTCACCTATTTCATAAAAGTACAAATCCCAGCCAAGCCAGGCTGTTTCGACAGGAGAATATCCGCTTTCAATCGAAGTTGTTGCTGCAACAGTTGTTGACGGAAACACTGAAGAAATCGGGCAGACAAAATGTTTTCGCAAGAAATCATTTTCACTAAGATGTTCATTTATTGCCGAAACTCCCAAACCGTCAAAGAGCATAACGATAACATTTTTATAATCCTTGTTCAGGAGTTCATCAAATTCAGGCAAGGTTGTATGTTGGCAGTCTTTAACTCCAAAATGATTTAAAACAGACGAAGCGATTGAAAGAATACTTTTTTCATAATTCGGATATGTAATCATAATTTTTACTCCTTTCTCAACACATCAAGCGTGTGGTGCGACATTCCGACTAAATCCTGCCTTTCGCAGGTCTTGAAATGATATTTCAGATACAATTCATAGGTTTCTTCATCCATTTGGTCAACAGCTTCTTTCATATGACAGGTATAACCGTCGGTTGCAAGAAAATACAATCTTTCCACATTAAAAATCTTTGTTAAATCAAAAATTTCATCTTTTAAGTACACCTTAAAAATTCCGTGCGGAGGAAAATATGCTTCCAAGGTAACAGGGTCAAACTCGCCTTCTTCAATCAGCTTGTCGATTCTGTTGTTTTTAAAACACCCGAATATCGAAGGGTCAAGCATACAGTATGCAACAAAAATAAAACCGTTCGGTTTTGTTATACGGATTGCCTCCGACAGAGCTTTTTTCTGGTCTTCTTCGGTATACAGATGATACATCGGACCTAAAAGCAGAGTGATGTCGTAAGTGTTATCCTCATAATCCGATAAATCAAGTGCGTTGCCCTGCCTGATATTCACCTTTTCGCCGGGCTTTGTGTTTGTTTTGAAAATCTCGATATTATGTTCAACAAGCTCAACGGCATCAACCTCAAAGCCTTTCTGAGCAAAATAATGCGAGTATCTGCCCGTAGCCGCACCGATTTCCATAATTTTCATACCGTCTTTCAGATACTTTTCGACATATTTCACGGTTGTCAGAAATTCAATTCTTCCGTGTTTGGATAAAAGACGTGAATCTTCATCAATACGGTTATAGAAATCGACAAGGTGATTACCTGTTTTCACAGGTTGCTTTTTAAAAAATTTCTTTTTGATTAAATCAAATAATCTCATAAAAATTCTCCTTTGGATATAAAAATAAACGGTGTAAGTTTCTGCAGCAACTTACACCGTTATAAACATATGGAAATACAATACTATCTGTCTCGATATGAATATAGAGGTATAAGCCTGCCAGTAGATGACTGATAATCATACTGTGCAAGCCAATGCATATCCATATCAAAATTAAAGACAAGATATGTATTCAAAGCAATTTACCTCTCTTTGCATTTTCGTTACTATATCACATCAATTCCCGATTGTCAAGCATTAAATAAAAAATATCTGCATATCAAATCACTGTTGAATACTTTGAAAATTTATGTTAAGATTCAATTATGAGCAGTATTAAAAAAATCAGGAGGTTTATACAATGAATATTACAAAAAGGCTTTTTGCCTGTGTTATGGTTACAGTTGTGTTGTTTTCATTTTCAGTAGCTGTTACCGCTGCAGAAGACAAAGGTTATATTGTTGTCACCGATACTGTCAAAGCAGACAGCGGTAATGATATTGCAGATGAAATTCAGAAACTAATTGACAGCAATCCCAACAGAACAATTTATTTCCCCGACGGTGAGTATCTTCTCGGCAATCCCATATACACTCCTGCAGACCCGACAAAAAGTGTGTCTATTGAACTTTCGGATTTTGCCGTTCTCAAAGCAACAGAAGATTGGAAAGCAGGTGAAGCCATAGTTCAGTTAGGAGGCAAAGACCCTGCAAATGAAACTGCAACAAACGGCAGTAACTACTCTCTTGAAGGCGGAATTATTGACGGAAGCTCAGTTGCAAACGGTGTTTCAATAAACAGCGGACGTGAAACCGCCATACGGAATGTTTCAATAAAAAACACGGTTGTCGGTCTTCATATTATGAACGGAGCAAACAGCGGTTCTTCCGATGCTGATATTTTCGGTGTGAATATCATCGGCACGGGAAAAACAGATTCCGTCGGTATTCTTATTGAAGGGCACGACAACACTATTACAAATGTCAGAATAGGCAACATTTTCACAGGTGTTCACCTTAAAGCAGCAGGCAATATGATGAGAAATGTCCATCCGCTTTATTATTCGGATTATACAGATTATCAGAACAGTTGCGGATTCCTTGATGAAGCAGGCAACAACTGGTATGATTACTGTTACAGCGACCAGTTTGCAATCAGTTTCCGCACAACCGATTGGGGTGAAAACTTTTATAACGATTGTTATTGCTTCTGGTATTCACCGCAGGGTGAAAAGCACACAGCATTCAGAGCCGACAAGCAGTTCAACGCTACCATTACAAATTTCAAAGCAGGTTTTGGTGCTGATTGCGAAAATGTAGTTCTTACTGTAGGTGAAAACGGCGGTAACGGTATTATTGAAAACATTGAAATTCAGGCTGATACAAAAGACAATACATATAAAAAGTATCTTGAAAACCAAATCACCCTGGAGCAACTTTTAATCTTGTCTGGTGTTTTTATCGGTATGCTTGTTCTTGTTACGGTTGCTAATTTTGTTTACATAAAAAAGAATCTAAAAAAATAATATCAAATGAGCAGATTTCAACTGATGAGACCCCCTTCGATTAAGGAGACTTTCGGTAAAAAGCCTTAATATAAGAACTTGCAAAAATAGTGTGTCCCGGAACAATTAATTCAGGTTCTCGGTGACACACTAATTATGAAAGATTTCTGATAAATTTGATATCTATTCTTATTTTTTGCATTTTAATTTTTGATTGACATTTTTTGCATGGAGTGTTATACTCATATCAACATTACTGAAAGGCAGGTGGACAAAATGACAATGACAATTATCTTACGAAATCGAAATGCCCTTTTGTCCGTTTGTGATTGATGTAATACATATCTTTCTGAATTAACAAGGCATCTTCGGTTTCGGAGGTGCTTTTAATTTTTTATAAGAAAGAGGACATCAATGAATACAGACATTAATTTCACAAGCATTACTGCAGAAAACATTAATCAGTTCAGAAATCTCAGAAAAATCTTTGCAAAATATAAAATACAGACACTTCGCAACCACGGTGAAGCACCCGGTAACAGGAAAATGTTTTTTAAGCTTTTTGACGATTTAATTTCAAGGGTGTCAGATAGTGATTCGGATTATTTTATAGTTATGCAGTCAGGTGAAAAATTAATCGGTTTCACATCAATTTCAACATCCTCAAAGGACTTCTTTGACATTCCGTATAAATATGGTTCAGTCAATGATTTTTACATTTCACCGAAGCACAGACGGAAAGGCTACGGCAGAATCCTGAACGGGCACATAGAAAATATATTCAACGATAATGGGACAGGAACAGTTATGCTGTTCCCTGACCCCGTATACGGAATCCCATTCTGAAAAGCAATGGGATACAGTGATACAGGCTTTCATCAGGGATGGGGACATTATTTTGTATACATAAAGCATCTGTTACAGAATGAGCATACAACGGAAATTGATACAGCTGTTTCTCAGCTTGTAAAGCCTGTTGATTTAATAAGTATTAATCCATATAACAAGCCGCAGATAAAAGAGCTTTACGGTGTATGGAAAGAGTATTGCAAAGAGACGAACAGAAAACCGCACAGAAATGATATTAAAAATATGGCATGGAATGCAAGAAGAAACAAGGATATCAGCTTCAAAGCATTATATTATCAAGGAACAATTGCAGGTTTTACATATAAAGCAGATACTGAAATAAATTATGTATTGCCTGAATACAAAAAAGAGGAGATATTATGAGCAATCAGAACATTTATGATAACGAAACATTTTTTGAGGGTTATAGTCAATTAAGAAGCAGAGAAATCAACTCCAATAACATGTTGGAGCAACCTGCAATTAAAGAAATGATACCGACTCTTACAGGCAAATCCGTTTTAGATCTGGGTTGTGGTTGTGGTGCTAATTGCATGGATTTTGTTAAAAACGGAGCATGCAGTGTTATAGGTGTTGATATATCCGAAAAAATGCTTTCCGTTGCAAAGCAAGAATCACGCCATGAAAATATTGAATACATAAATATGAGTATGACTGATATATCAAAGCTCAACATAAAGTTTGATTTTGTTTACAGTTCTTTAGCCTTTCACTACATTGAAGATTTTGAAAAACTCTGCAAAGATATATACGCTTTACTCAATGAAAACGGTTGTCTTTTGTTTTCACAGGAGCATCCTCTTATAACTGCAACGATTGACGGAAACGGACATTATAATAAAGATGAGAACGGAAGAAAGATTTCATACACATTTTCAAATTATAATGAACCCGGAGAAAGATATGTTCATTGGTATGTTGACGGTGTGAAAAAATATCACAGAACATTCAGTGACACAATAAATGCTTTAGTAAAATCAGGTTTCAGAATTGAAGAAGTCTGTGAACCTCAACCAAAAGATTGGGCAATGGAAAAATGGCCTGCATTATATGATGAATTCATAAAGCCGTCGTTTTTAATTGTAAAGGCGAGAAAATAAAAGAGGTGTTTTCTTTGAAAAAAGAATTAAAACAGATATCGTTAGTCAGGATGAATGCATCCGAATTCAATATTTACGCTAAGTGGTCTGTAAAGAACTATGCAGACCATCTGATTAAATCAGGTGATGAAAAATTAAGATTTAAAGCCCGAAAAGCTGCAAAAAGTGAATTCAACGATATTTTTCCTGACGGTGCTGATTCCGCTGACAACTATCTGTATGTAATTATAAACGAAGACGGTGAAAAAATCGGAGTTATCGGATATCAGAAAAGTCCCTTTGAAGAAAATGCTGCTTTTGTTACGGAGAATATTATAAAAGAAGAATACCGTGGCAAAGGCTACGGCAAAAGTGCTTTTGTAAAGCTTCAGGAAGATGCAAAGGAAAAAAGCTTCGGGAAAATGGTCCTGAATTGTTTCAAACATACCCCGGTATCCTACGGAATGTATGTAAAAAACGGCTTTGAAGTAATAGAAGATTACGGCGGAAGTGTAATAATGGAGAAGTTTTTATAAATCATGAAAAAGGTTATTGTAATAGGTTGCCCCGGAAGCGGTAAAAGCACATTTTCAAGAGCATTACATAAAGAAACGGGTATACCGCTATATCATCTTGATATGTTGAAATGGAATGCTGACAAAACAACAGTTTCAAAAGAAGTTTTTCATGACAGATTAAACCTTGTTTTATCAGAAAATGAATGGATAATTGACGGAAATTATGCATCCACAATGGAACTGAGAATGTCTTTGTGTGACACTGTTTTCTTTCTCGATTATCCACTTGAAGTCTGTCTTTCGGGCATAAAAGAACGCCAAGGCAAACCGAGACCCGATATGCCGTGGATTGAAACAGAAGACGATGAAGAATTTCTGGAGTTTATCAGAAGCTATAACACACAAAGCCGACCAAAGGTTATGGAGTTGCTTAAAAAATACAAAGAAAAGAATATTGTTATTTTCAAAAGCAGAGAAGAAGCAGACGAATATTTAAATAATATAAGGTGATATAATGAAAATCATAAATACCTGTGATAAAATCAAATCAGTTTTTGCAAACGGTTTTGATATTGAACTATGGCGGAAATATGCACGTGAAATATCACATGAGCTTCCCTCAAAATGCGAAAATGATGCAAAAAGTTATGATTTCAATAATGATATTTTGCCTGTTCTTGAAAATGCTTTGAGCAACGAAAAAATTGATTTTGTCAGCAGAAATTTTAAGACAGTTATCGATACACTGAATGATAACATGTCAAAGCTGTTTGACAATGAGCCTGATATCAACATAGTGTTGTATCTCGGTCTTTGCAACGGTGCAGGCTGGGCAACCACGCTTGACGGTAAAAATACAGTTTTATTAGGAATAGAAAAAATTATCGAGCTCAGTTGGGGCGATGAAACAAATATGCGTGCCCTGATTCTGCACGAAATCGGTCATCTGTGGCATAAGCTCAACGGCAATCTGCATATCCCCGAATACACAAAACGCCGAAAGGGCATTGCACAGCTTTACTGTGAAGGTATTGCAATGGTTTGTGAGCATATTCTGTGCGGTGATGATGAGTTTTATTATCAGGATAAAGACGGGTGGCTTAATTGGTGCTATAAAAATGAGAACGAAATAAAAAGAGAATATCTCCGTCGTCTTGATAAAAAGATAAGTGTGCAGGACTTTTTCGGTGATTGGTGTTCATATAACGGACATTCGGATGTGGGATATTTTCTCGGCTGTCGGTTTGTTGAGCATCTTATGAAAACACATTCCCTGAAAGAAATCGCAAATATGAAATACAGGACTCTTAACAAAGAGTATATGAATTTTGCCGAACATATCTTTTTATGCAATAATCTTCATAACAGTTTTCCTGAATTTATACTTGAACATGTGACATTAGAAAATCTCAACAAATATGAAAATATTTTTTATTCAAATGAAGATTATTATATGATTACTGATGGACATCCTGCAACAAAACAAGATTGTGTTGACACCATTGAATATGCTAAAAATTATCCTTCGGGAATGTGTTATTGTCTTGGCTTTTCAAAGGAACAACATCCCATAGCATTTTTGTCTTTGCTTGAGGGCTATCCTGAATCAGCAACATTGCATGTGGGACTCTTCTTAATAGACAAAAGATTTCAAAAAAAATCTATTGGTACAAGAATTATGAATACCGTAATTGATAACGCTTTTTCTTCAGGTTACACTTCAATAAAACTTTCTGTTCAGGATAACAATGTAAGCGGTTGTCCGTTTTGGAAAAAACTCGGTTTTAAAGCCGTAAAAAATACAAAATGTAACGGCTTCAATAATATTTCCATGGAATTAAAGCGTGAAACTTAATTAACGCAAGAACTGTATTGTAAATTACAAACTAAGGAGTTACTTATGAAAAAAAATACAGTTATAGAGCCTCTTGCTCTCGAAGACTACAATAAATGTTCAAATATATGGAACATGAAGACACAACCCCTTGCCGGCAAATGGCTTGAAGAGATAAAAAACGGGAATCGTCTTGTTTATATTTATAAAATCAATGGTGAATTTATCGGTGAGGGTGCTTTGGTATTAAGAACTGATGACCCCGATTACACCATTCCCGAAAAAAGAGTATATGTATCAAGAATGATTGTCAAAAAAGAATACCGAAACCGTGGTATAGGTAGTACAATCCTTACTTTCCTTATAGAAAAAGCCAAAGAAATGGGCTTTACTGAAATGACAATCGGTGTTGATAAAGATAATGTCAATGCTTTGCATTTGTACAGAAAATTTGGCTTTACTGAGGTGCTGTTTGACGGTGCAGATGAACACGGAGAGTATTTTAAACTGATGAAAAGGATATAAAGAAATGACTTCGTTTAATATAACATTTGAATATCTGAATAAGGCTGATTTCTCAACTGTATCATCTGTAATTTTCAACATTCTTGCTGATAATATGGAGATTATCGCACCAACAGGTAATTCAAGAGAAGATGACTATAAGTGTTGGAATGAAGGTGTAATCGGCGGATTAAAACGGGATGAACGTCAGATAATCCTCATTAAAGATGCTGACAGTATTATCGGTTTCTTTCAGTATTACACAAATGACGACACATTTATGATGGAAGAAATTCAGTTCAAACCCGAATATCAGGGCAAAAACATTTTCAGAAAGCTTTATGGCTTTTTGATTCCGAACATAAGAGAAGATATAAAATTTGTTGAAGCTTATGCCAATATTGAAAATCACAAATCCATAGGAATTCTCGAAAAATTAGGTCTGTCCAGAATTGGAATGAACAAAAACGGACACAGTTTTCATTTCGGAGGTAATTACAGCGATTTGATAAAGTGGTATAAAACAAAATAATTTTTCAGAGGTGATGAAGAAATGAAAATTGCTGTTTTAGGATATGCAGGCAGCGGAAAAACATATCTGACAAATCACATATCCGAAACGAAGAATATTCCTGCTCTTCATCTTGATTCGATTAAGTTTGATAAAGAATGGAAGTCGATTGATGATTCTGTTGTACTGCCGCAAGTTGCAGAATTTATGGAAAAAGAAGACTGGATAATCGACGGTTACTATAAATATCTGTTTTATGATGAGAGACTTGAAAAAGCAGATTTAATAGTTTTGCTTCTTCTTCCCCGATTGACTTGTTTTTACCGTGCAGTTAAAAGAACTTCATCACGCAGACAGGATGGTTACAAAAATGACCTGAATTGGTGGTTTGTGAAGTTTACATTGTTCGGTTGCAGGAACAAAGAAAGACGACAGTCCTATAACGAAATCGCAGAAAAATATAAAGATAAAACTGTTGTGCTGAAAACAACTCGACAAGTCAATGAGTTTATGAAGCGGTATAGGTGATAATATGAAACTGACAAACTACGGTATGCCCACATTGATTGAAACAAACACACTTCCTGAGTGTGCAAAGCTGTGTGCGGAATTAGGGCTTGATTTTATTGAACTTAATATGAATCTGCCACAGTATCAGCTTGATAAAATTGATGTGGATTATTTCAAAAGCATTGCCGACAAATACGGTATTTACTATACAATTCACCTTGACGAAAATCTGAATGTCAGTGATTTCAATCCCTTTGTTGCAGAGGCTTACAGAAAAACTGTTTCTGACACCATTGAAATAGCAAAGAAACTCGATATTAAAGTGATGAATATGCATATGGCAAAGGGTGTATATTTCACATTGCCTGACAGAAAGGTGTATCTATTCTCAGAGTATAAAGAGCAATATCTGAAAAGCATTGTTGATTTCAGGGATATGTGTGAAACTGCCATCAGTGATGCTGATATTAAAATCTGCATTGAAAATTGCGACGGCTACGAAGATTTTCAAAAAGAAGCTATTGAATTACTCTTAGAAAGTGATGTATTCGCTTTAACTTTTGATGTTGGACACAATCACGGTATCGGCGGCACAGATGAAGAATTTATTATGAAACATAAAGACCGCCTGCACCATATTCATCTGCACGATGCAGATGGCAGAAAAAATCACCTTGCACTCGATACAGGTGAAATGAATGTTGAAAAATATATTAACCTTGCAAAAGAACAAAACTGCCGTGTGGTTTTAGAAACCAAGACTATTGACGGGTTAAGACAGTCTGTGGAATGGCTGAAAGGATGTTAAAAATGATAAGAAAAGCAACAGTTGATGATATACCTACAATATCAGAATTATATCGTGAGCAATTCAGGGAAATGTCAAAACTGATACCTGATTTTATAAAAGAGGGCGACCAAAGTATAGAGTTTCTTGAAAAAACGATTTCAAATGATGATTCTGATATCCTTGTTTACGAAAACGATGGTACAGTTGTTGGTTTTATTCTGCTTCAGGCAAAGGTAAGACCTGATTTTGACTTTATGCTTCCCGGTAAATTTTGTTATATAATGGATGTGATTGTAACGGAAGCTCACAGAAATAAAGGCTTCGGTACAGCTCTTATGAATTCAGCAAAGGACTGGGCAAAAGAGCAAAACTGCAATCTTATAAATCTTGATGTCCTTGTAAACAATCCCAGAGCAATCAAAGTTTATGAAAAGCTTGGTTTTATACCGAAAGCACAGGAGATGTATTGTAAATTATAAAAGAAGGTGTTGCTTATGGCAAAAGTGATTTTAATCTGCGGCAAGATTTGCTGTGGTAAAACTACATATGCAAAGAAACTTTGCACACAAAACAATGCAGTATTGCTTTCAGTTGATGAAATAACACTTGCTCTTTTCGGTCAGCATTGCGGTGATAAACACGATGAATGTGTTGAAAGAACAGAGAAATATCTGTTTAATAAATCTATGGAGTTTATTAATAAAGATATCAATGTTGTTCTTGATTGGGGCTTCTGGACAAAAGCAGAACGGAAGTCTGTAAAAGAATTTTACAAATCCCGTGATATTGAATGTGAACTTCATTATATTGAAATCAGCGATGAAACTTGGAAATATCGATTGAATAAGAGAAACATTGCTGTGCTTGCAGAAGAAACAAGTGCCTATTATGTTGACGAAAATCTCGCTGCAAAGTTTGCTTCAATATTTGAAATTCCAGGCGAAGATGAGCTTGACATTATTTATAAATGCAATAATTAAGGATAGCTCTTTATTCGGAGCTATCCTTTATTTTACAAATTGTTATTCTTTTATAAATGCAGAAAACCAATCAGCATCATTCCGTATGCAATACAACAGGGCCATACAGTCCACCTGACACAAAGTCTTTTGCATACTCAAGCTCTCCGGAAAAATACGGAGACAGTTCTTCTGTTTTCCACTTGTCAAAGTAATCGGTATGAACATACCGGTTTGCAGATGTGTTGGTTACAACTATTTTCAGTTTATTCTCTTTATCAAGCACACCGCAAGGTATTTTTAATCGGTACGGTGGCATCAACGCTGTTCCCAAGAATTGGTCATTGAAATATACCTGAGCCGTGTAATGCACATCACCAAGGTCAATTTCGCCTTCTTTTTTTATCTTTTCATCAGGAAGTATAAATGTTGTTTCGTAAACACAACTACCTGAATAATCATTACCAATCAGATATGACCAATCTCCTGCTGTTATGGGAACTGCTTTGTCAGAATGTTTTATGTTTTCAAAACCGTTTTCATTACAAATAAGTTCAAGTTCTTTCCGGAACAGGAATCCGCCCTGAATATCGAATTTTTCTGTGAATTCTTTTTTGTTTTCTGCTTTCAGGGTTTCGTCTGTCAGCAATATCACAGCCGTTTCACCTATGGCAAGAGAGAGGTTAAAAATGCCGTTTTCGGTTTCTATTCGCTGTAATGTTCCATTTACTAAATCAAGCAGATATCCGTTTGATGAAGGCAAATGAACACTGTATTCTCTGTTTTCGCCTTTTTCACGGAACAGACAGTAAAGTTCTGCATTTTCCGACTTTCTGTGCATTGCACGTAAGCCTTCACCCTCAATCTCAATTACCTTTGCAAGATTTGAAAGACTGTGAGAAACTCTGCCGCCGCCTTTGATAAAACGATTCAGCACCGTTTGTGTATCTTCAGGGATAAAAGCCCCTTCAGGGATGATAATGTGTTTATACACAGCATTGCCGATAAATATACAGCCGTCGTCTGCTCCTCGGGAAGCCTTTATAACATCATCGTCAACAATGTCAAAATCCACCGTCATATCTTCAAGTGTTCTGCCGAGAGTATCGAATTCTTTTGCTATTACCTCTGCTTTCATACCACCCTGAAAATCGTGAACAGGATAATAAAGTCCTGTTTCGCAGACACGTTCACCGAGCGAAGATACATAAGACAATCGTTCTGTGTAACGATTGAACTGACCGAGATAACGATAATACATCTGATTTTCCGTAAAAACGGGCAATTCCTGTGCGAGTAATGCACCTTTTCGCCCGAGAGGAAAATTAAAGGGATTAAAGATGTTTATTCCGCGAACAGCCTGATATCCTACGGTATAACGCATTATGTCATAAGTAAGTCCCGGTCCTGCTACACCGAAGATTTCACTCATTGCAAGCTTTGTACCGTTCTGTGCTGCGGCAGATGAAGCATATCTCGGAAAAAAGCCGTTATAACCGTTAAAGTCATTCTTATCTCTAATTTTATTTTCGGGGTAGAGTTGTCGCCAGATAACATCAATTCCCGGAATATCCAAACACCTGAGAGCACGCATCAGGTTGAAGTTTCCGCCACCCTTGATACAACCAAGAGGACTATGGTCCTTATCCATATGTCCTGTAAAGGCAATGCCGTGATCATTTACCC
Source organism: Clostridia bacterium (assembly GCA_017531385.1). GTDB lineage: Bacteria > Bacillota > Clostridia > Oscillospirales > Acutalibacteraceae > UBA1081. Next base: position 31,789 of record JAFXLD010000070.1, on the reverse strand, counting down.
ATTTTTTACAAGGCAGAAGAAAATTCTCACAGAACATACGACTGCATAAATCATACCAGCGATGCAATATGTGAACATTTTCCGCTGTCGGGGCTGTTTTTTGTGCAATCAACGGAAGATGTGGCAATATTGACTCGCCATACACATTTTCATATCTGACTGCCAACTCTTTATTGAATGAATACAGAGATGCTTTCGGCTCATCTGTAAAAACAGCTGTAACATTTTTGCCGAGTGCATTTTTCATTACAGAGGCATATTTTTCGTGAGTGATTTCAATAAAATATTCCGCCAAATCTTTATTGAGTAAATCGGGGTAATCAGAGTTTTCTTTTTCTGCAATATACTCGGTTACAACAGTATCCTCAGAAAATATGTATCTATCTTCAATCATTTCCTTGTTGTTCAGAAAAGCTGCAAGAACATCGGGTGTTGTTTTTTTATACACATCTCCCTGAGAAAAAGAGCGTTCAGAAAACTTCAGCACTTGTCGGGCATATTCAGGATGGTCTTTCATCACTTTTCCGCATGCACTGCCTGAAGGCCATCCGCCTTCATCATAAATCCAGCACTGCATACCAAGCTCTTTTCCCTTTTGGACGGCATAAGCGCAAAGCTCAAAGTATTCCTCTGACAAATAATCGGGCGTAAGGTTTGTTGGCATGCTGTCAGGACGGAAATTTTTTGGCTCGGGAAGAATATAAAATGCCCGTATACCGAGCCTCCGCATCTCGTCAAGCTGATTGTCTATAATATCAGTAGTGCAGATGTCATTCCATACCCATATATACACAGGAGCATATGAAACATCGGGAGAAATGAAACTGTTTATATCAAATTTATCATTGCTTTTCATTATCGGGACATCCTTTTTTTCAGACATTTGAATTGTATCTTCCCTGCTTTTTTAACCGATTTATAAAGCATTTCAGTGCGATAATCATTATCACATAGAGTACGGCAAGAAAAACAGGATATACTTTTATTCCAAAAAGTGCACTTATAAGGCTGACCATAGGAGGTGCCAGCATAACACCGATGTAAGCGAATGCTATCTGCGAACCCATAATTGCTTGTGAAACTTCTTTGCCGAAATTGTGAGGTGTCAGATGTATCATATTCGGATAGATAGAGCCATTTCCTAAACCTATAAAGAACAAAGCAATTACAGAAACAATACCCGGCAAGGGCAGAAGCATAATTGCAACAGCAGGAGCAAGAATGGCTGCACCTATACCGATACGTTTCCATGTGCTGATTTTAGCTGAAAGCAAACCTGAAACAAAGCGTCCCACAGACATTCCGACATAATAAATAGTCAGCGCAAGTGCTCCGTGTTCTGTCCTGAATCCTTTTTCTGTTACAAGATATGTACTTCCCCATACTCCGCAGGCATATTCAATTGCATTTGTCGCAAGCATAAAAATCCATACCTGACGGACTTCGGACTTTTTTGCCATCTGCAGAAGAGTGAGGTTTATTCCTTTTTCCTCTTCTGTCTGCTCTGCTGATTGTATCTTTTTCCACAGAGGCAAAGATGCAATCAGCAACAATGTGATGACTGTCTGAACATAAAAAGCATAGCGATAACCGTTACGCCAACCTGTATCCGTTAATGCCTGTGACATAAGATAAGGACTCAGACTTACCCCAACACCGTAAAAACAATGCAGAAAATTCATATGGCTTGCTTTACAGTTAAGTGCCACATAATTATTAAGTCCCGAATCAATCGCACCGGCACCGAGTCCGAGAATAATGGCTAACGGTATCATAACCCAAAAGAACGGGACAACAGAGAAACCGAACAAAGCCGCCGCAGTCATAGCTGTACTGAATGCTGTAACCTTAGCTGTTCCGAATTTATTGAGAATTCCCGCGCTGAACATACTTGATAACACAGTACAACCTGAAATAATAAAAGTGAGTACACTCACTGCTTCAACGGGCATGTTCAGTTCTGTATGAATAGCAGGCCATGCAGAGCCCATAAGAGAATCAGGGATACCAAGACCTATAAATGCAATATAAATTACAACAAGAAGCATGGTTGCCATAATTACCTCCATATATAATAAACGGCGAATAAGACCATTCACATCAAAGAAATCGCTCATTTATTCAAGCATCGTTCAGACTTCTGCAAATTGGAATTTATCGAACAGATTAATTGATACGGCGTAGGGGCGACCATTGCCGTCCGTCACGGATTTAATCAAATTTTACGGAATGCCCAATGGGCATTCCCTACGACAAACAGTCCCGACAAATTCAAGTTTATCGACCTGAGTTACTCTTCCGCCTTTGTGAATTTTTGTCAGTCAGTCGGCTGTCATCATTTTTTACATTCATCAACAAATTCGTCAAAAAGCTTTTGCTGAGAAACATCGGTTTTACTCATATGCTCGGGATGCCACTGTACACCTATACAGAACGGGTGGTCTTTCAGTTCAAGTGCTTCAACAAATCCGTCTTCGCTGATAGCTGAAACAACGAGATTTTTGCCCACATCTTCTGTTGCCTGATGATGCATACTGTTGACACCGACTACAGAACTTGTGAAGATTTCAGAAAGCTTTGTATTTTCCGTAATTGTTACATTATGAATTGCTTTTGCTCTTTTAAGAAAACTTGAGTGACTGCATTTCTTTATATCTGCAATATCCTGATGCAGAGTTCCGCCGTTTACAACATTCAGAAGCTGAAAACCTCTGCAGATACACAGAATCGGCTTTTTTGTTTTTACAAAAGCATTATATATCTCGAACTCTGCTTTATCACGCAGTTCATTGGGTTTACCGCATTTCTCTTCCCTCTGTCTGCCGTAAAGTGCAGGCTCAATATCTGCACCGCCGGGAAGAAGCAGACCGTCACAGGCAAGTGCTTCAGTTATCGCCTTTTCCGTATCGTCAAGCTCAATCCATTGAACTTCTGCACCTGCTCTTTCAAGGCTTTTTACATATTTGCTTTTCATATACTTTCTGAAAAGGTCTGTGCCCATCTGAGGCATGGCAATTACAATACTCATGGAGGTCTCCTTAAAAATATTTTCTGAAAAAATTTTAACAGATTAACTTGATAATGTCAATGTGCATTGATATAATGAATTTAAAGAATAAAGAAAAGGAGTGGTTTAAGTGAAATACGATTTTACAAGCATCCCTGACCGTCGTGGTTGCGGCAGTAACAAATGGAACGGTGCAAAAAATGCCTCACCTGAATTTGTGCCTCTTTCTGTGGCTGATATGGAGTTCTACCCTGCACCGCAGATTGTTGAAGCAATAAAGAAGACTGCTGAAAATTCCGTTCTCGGCTATACAAGCCCCACTGAGGAATATTTTGATGCAGTTACTTCATGGATGAAGCGTAAACACGACTTCGATGTGAAAAAAGAATGGATTATCAACACTCCCGGTGTTGTTGATGCTCTTGCCGTGCTCATTCAGGCAAGCACAAATCCCGGTGACGGCGTAATCATTCTCACTCCTGTTTATTACCCATTTGATATGGCTGTTCTTGCAAAAAGCAGAAAGATTGTTTACAGCGAACTGATTGATACTAATGGCAGATATGAAATTGACTATTCGGACCTTGAAAAGAAATGCAAAAAAGCAAAAGCACTTCTTTTCTGCAATCCTCACAATCCTGTAGGCAGAGTATGGACAAAAGAAGAGCTTAAAAAGGTTGCCGACATCTGTTGCCGCAACGATGTATTTATCATCGACGATGAAATTCATCACGATCTGATAATGCCCGGTTATGAGCATACCGTTATGGCAAATGTGGGTGATTTTGTCCTTGACAATATTGCAGTCTGCACTGCTCCCAGCAAAACATTCAACCTTGCAGGACTTCAGTGTTCTAATATAATCATTCCCAATGCAAAAATCAGAGCAAAGGCAACCGCCTGTTCACTTTTCAATATGCAGATGGGACTTAATATTTTCGCTTACCCTGCCTGCATAGCCGCATACAACGAATGTGAAGACTGGCTCGATGAACTCCTTACCATTGTTCACGAAAATGCTGTTCTTGTTGAAAACTTTATGGCAGAGCATTTCCCGGAAATAAAGGTTTATCCTCTTGAAGGCACATATCTTCAGTGGCTCGATATGAGAAAACTCGGTATGACACACATTGAACTGCGCAGAATGCTTGAAGGTGCAGGACTGTATCTTGACAACGGCGAAATGTTCGGGCCTCTCGGCAGAGGTTTTCAGCGAATCAACCTTGCCTGTGCAAAGGTGACTATAGAAAAGGCTCTTGAACGATTCAAGAAGGCTGTGGAAGAAGTAAGAGCAGATTGGGAAGAAAACGGCAAACCTTATCACAAAACTCTTGCTGTGGGTGAAAAACTCGAAAACTTCATTTATACAGCAACTGACGGAACAGAAAAGACAATTGACGGCAGCAGAAAAACATTCATCATTTTCTCAAGATTCTATGATTGTGAGCTGTGTAAAGTGCTTCTTGCATCATTCACAGCGGCATATCCTGTTTTCAGATCCATGGGTTATGATATGAAATTCGTTCTGCAGAATGATGTTTACACACTTGCAAAGCATCAGAAAAAATATCCCTTTGAACTTGTGGCAGACCCGAAATGTGAACTGTATGACAAATACAATGTCTTTGAAGCAGACGGAATTGTCAATATGCTCGCAGGGGATAAACTGATTGAATTCGTTATCGGCAAGAATGTTTATAAACTTCTCAATCTCGATATGATTGAGTCGGTCAATTCAGCAATAGCACCGGCTTCCGAAGAAAAAGAAGGTCCCAGAGAAAATCAGCTTTGCGCTTTTGTTGCAGTTGATAAAGATATGAATGTGACCTATTCACACTATGCAAAGACAATGACAGATTTCCCCGATGTTAAAGACATCATAAAAATTCTCAGAAAGTAAGGAGCTGTTAAAATGAAAGATACCGTTAAAAAAGAAGGTAAAAAGAAACTGAGTGTTGCCGAGCTTTCCTGTTACGGAATAGGCAACTGTATCGGCTCAGGCATTTTTGTTTCAATGGGTACAGCAATCGGCTTTACGGGCAGGTCTATCACTCTTGCACTTGTCTGTGCCTGTATAGTTGTTCTTTTCGCTTATGCTTACAAAACTCTTATGTCGGGTATGTTTGTGCTCCCAGGCGGTAATTACAGTCAGTCGGCACTTCTTCAGCCTCCGCTTCTTGTCGGTGTTACTGCAATTTCAAGTATTTTCTCAGGCCTTGCATTTGCAATGTACGGTCTGTCTGTTGTTGAATATGCATCAATCATATTCCCGCAGATTGAACCCTACGGCAAGTTTGTTGCAATCGGCATTATCACGCTTTTCTTTGCAACAACTTTCCTCGGCGGTAAATTTATGGGTAAATTCAATCTTATAATGGTTGGTGTGCTTATACTTTCTCTTCTTGTTTACATATTTGCAGGACTTCCCCAAGTTGATTTTTCAACTGCAAATCCAATGTCGGAAGGTTATTTCAGTGACGGGCCTTTCGGTTTCATTATGGCTGTTGCGATGATGAGTTTTGCCTGTCAGGGTGCAACAAGACCAATTGAAATGACCCCCGATGCAAAAGACCCCAAGCGTTCACTTCCCAAGGCTATTCTTATTGCTTCATTCGTAGTTATGATTGTTTATGTTCTTATCGCAATTGTAACTGCAGGTGTTCTTCCCATTGAACAGGTTGCAGACAAAAACCTCGGTGTTGTTGCAGAAAAGATATTCCCCCATGCGATTTATGTTATCTTCACTCTCGGCGGTGCTTGTTTTGCAATTGCAACTTCACTTTACGGTGCCATTGCAGGTGTTCAGCATCCCATGCTTGCAACAATCGAAGACGGTTGGCTCCCATCAGTTCTCGGCAAGAAAACTAAAAAAGGCTATCCCTGGGTAATGATGCTTGTGCTTTACATCGTTGCAATTGTGCCCGTTTTCGTTGATATGGGACTTGATGACCTTATCTCACTTATGATGATACCTGTTATGATTCTCAATCTCATCAACAACTGTCTTATGTTCAAGCTCCTTAAAAAGTATCCGGATGCATGGAAAAACAGCTTTTTCCATATGCCTAAAGCAGCTTTTGTTATAACAATCATTCTTGCAATTATTGCAGATTTGCTCATCAGTGTTTCACTTTTCACAACACTTGAAGCAGGCGACCAGTATTTCCTCATCGGCATGGTTGTATTCCTCTTTGCATTCAGTTTCTATAGAATCAAGGCAGGAAAAATCGACCTTAAAGCTCTTGAAATGGCAAAAGAACAGGCTGAACAGGCAGCCGAAGAAAGTCTGGCAACCAACTGAAAACCTATATACAGCAAATCAGCCCCACACGGTGTGGAGCTGATTTTTCTTTACTGATATTGCAAATATTTATATAACAATTTCCGATTGAAAATCTGCTTCCACATTGCTGTCAAATATCATTTACATGGGCATGAAACAATTAATTATTGAATTCAAGATTTATAAGCTGTAAAATAATATTACAATATTAAAAATCTTTCAGTAAAAAATAATTTTTTCATTTTGTAACAATTCTGCATTTTAAAGCGTTATATTAATGCAGGGAGGTGGGAAGATGGCTGAAAAAATTATTGAAGAAATATACAAAGAACATAGTAAAAGAATCTATCTTTATATTTTTTCTCTTTGTCACAACGAACAAGTTGCGGAAGACCTGATGCAGGAAACATTCGTTAAAGCCATCATCTCATTGCCTAAAAACTGTGTTTCTGTTCTGCCATGGCTTTATAAGGTTGCATCAAACCTTACATATGATTATTTCAGAGATAAAAAAAGATACTCAGATTATGAAGAGCAAAGAAACAGTATTGATTTTTCCGAACCGGACAGAATAATTTCCGGATATGAATATCAGTCTCTTTATCACTGTATTCAGCTACTGGAAGAAAACGAGAGAAAAATAATAACCCTGCATTATTTTTCGGGATTCAAACAATACGAAATAGCATCAATTACAGGTATTCCCTATTCCACTGTCAGAGTTACCGCTACACGGGCAAGAGAAAAACTGAAAAAACTTATGAAGGAGGAGCAGATATGACCTACAAAGAAAAAATTGAAGAGTACAAAAAGGGAAATTTGTCATCTGAAGAAGCAGCAGAAATAGAAAATGACATAGAAAAGTTCTCTGTGTTAATGGATTATTTTGATGAAAAAATTATATCGGAGCCGATTCCTGTTCTGACTTCTGTCAAAAACGATGATTTTTCAGTTTCAGAACAAATTGACAAGCTGATAAATAAGCGAATAAAAAAATCAACTGCACGAATTTTAATTGTCGGCATTTTGTTTATTGCATTTTTCGTATTCGGCCTGGGCGGTACTGAAATACTGCAAATCATTGGTTTTTCATACGGTGCAGCACATTTTGCACAAGGCATTTTCAGTGCTGTGTATTATGCAGTCAATGCATGGCTTCTTTACAGAACTTTTGTCAACAAAAGTCTCAAGCCTGCTGTTTTCATTATTATCTGGAATATTGTTTTGATTGTTTTAACATTCGCTTTTTCTGTTGCAATGGGAGATGCTGTTCCTTTTGTATTGCCGATAATATTAGGTTTTTCAACACTACCGCAATATTTTGCCGATATTTTTGATTCAATTATAATTGAAAATATTATGAACATTTTCGGCACAGCAATGATTCCGTTAAGTATACTTCTTTCTGTTATCGCAATCATTTTCATAAAAAAGCAAATAAACATAAAACCGATTTCTAAGAAGCTAATTAAAATAATTACTGCAGTGTTCTTTTCAGTGGCGGTTATTTTATCGGGTGTAAGCACCATAGTAAATTATCTGAATGGTGCGTTTCCGTATGATTTCCTTGGATCTCTAATCGCCGAAGACGCATCATATGAGATAAATGACGACTTTATAAAATCAAATCCGCTTGATAAATCAGACGATAAACTCAAAGCTATTCTTGAAAAATTTGAATATGAATATTTTCCCGAATCTGATGTGTACAGAAAAGGGCGAAGCGATAATATGACGGTAAGTATTTATTTCGGAGAGAACAACACACCTCAGACAAGAAGCATATATCTGAGCACCTCATATTATTGCATATCACCCTATATACCTTTGGATAAGATGGAAAGAATCTCATCAGGTGAATATTTCAAAACAGGTGATGATGAATCCTATGTTATGAAAGAGCTTTGCGGTTTTGGACTTACCCCCTGTTCCGTAAACTATCTTGAGGATAACGGCGAACGCTTCACTTCATGCCGTGTTATGATTCGTGTACACGAAAACGAAAGCTATCCAGACGGATATGATGATGTACTTGAGCTTGAATTTAAAGACGGGAAGCTTGTATCGTTTGACAGTTTTTATATTGATAATTCAACTGAATACTAAAAGCAAACATTTTCCAAAGATTTGATTGTCTCCCTCTCCTTTCTGTTTTCACTCACTTACACTCACATAATAGTTTCAATTGTATTCTTGTCACAATTATGATAAAAGCGAAGTCTGGTTTTATCCGGACTTCGCTTTCGTTATTTTAATTATGAAATTTATTTCTTACAGTTTGCAGATATCTGCCTGAGTAATAAGATGGAAACCTGCATCTTCAAGAACTTTTTCAGCCGCATTATTATCTTCAACACGGATAACAACATACGCGTGTTTTTCGGTGCGTGCCATAAAAGCATAGAGATATTCCATATTGATATTATTTTCGTCAAGAACTTTCAGTGCTTCTGAAAGTTTACCCGGTGCATCCCCGATTTTAACACCTACGACATCGGTAATCCTGATTAAATAACCTTCATCAGCAAGAATTTTTTCGGCTGCCGTCTCATCGTTAACAATAAGACGGAGAATGCCGAAATCCTGAGTTTCCGCAATTGAAAGAGCTCTGAGATTGATGTTATTCTTTGAAAGTGTATCGGTTATTGAAACAAGCGCACCCTGCTTATTTTCAACGAATACTGTTAATTGTCTGATAGCCATAATTGTAACTCCCTTCTGATATTATATAAGTTTTCTCTTGTCAATGACTCTGACTGCCTTACCTTCACTTCGTGCAATGGATTTAGGTGCAACAAGGTGAACAGCAGGGTTGATACCAAGCATTGCCTTCATTGCATTTGCAAGAGATTTTTCCATAGCAAGAATTTCTCCGACCTTATCGGTGAATTGTTCCGGGGTCATTTCAACATTGACTTCGAATGTATCAGTGTTTTTGACACGGTCAACTACAATCTGATAGTTCGGCTGATAACCTTCGTTAAGTAATACGGTTTCAATCTGGCTCGGGAATACATTCACACCGCGGATAATAAGCATATCGTCTGTTCTGCCCATAGGCTTAGCCATTTTAATGAGAGTTCTGCCGCATGAACATTTTTTTCGGGAAAGAACACATATATCACGTGTACGGTAACGGAGAAGAGGGAATGCTTCCTTGTCGAGAGATGTGAACACAAGCTCACCCTTACTTCCCTCGGGAAGAACTTCACCTGTATCGGGATCAATAATTTCAGCGTAGAAATGGTCTTCGTTAACATGCATACCTGTCTGTTCACTGCATTCGAAAGCAACACCGGGACCGGTTGTTTCGGTAAGACCGTAAATATCGTAAGCCTTAATGCCGAGAACTTCTTCAATACCTTTTCGCATTTCCTCTGTCCAGGGCTCTGCTCCGAAGATACCTGCTTTTAGAGGAATGTCCTCGGGCTTATATCCCTGTTCTTTTAATGTTTCACCGATATATGCGGCATAAGAGGGAGTACAACAGATTAAACTTGCATTCAGATCCATCATGAACTGAATCTGACGCTCTGTGTTACCTGAAGACATCGGAAGTGTAAGACAACCGACCTTGTGTGAACCGCCGTTAAGACCGGGACCGCCTGTGAAAAGTCCGTAACCGTAAGCTACCTGACATACGTCCTTCTTTGTAGCTCCTGTGGCTGTGATTGCACGGGCACAGCAGTCTTCCCATAAATCAATGTCATTCTGTGTGTAGAAAGCTACTACACGGCGACCTGTTGTACCTGATGTGGACTGAATACGTACACAGTCATCAAGCGGTTTTGCAAGAAGACCGTAAGGATAAGCATCACGCAGATCTGCTTTTGTAAGGAAAGGAAGTTTATGCAGATCTTCAATTCCGCGGATGTCTTCGGGCTTTACACCTTTTTCATCCATGAGCCCCTTGTAGTAAGGTACGTTTTCATAAACGTGCTTCACCTGTTTTACGAGTTTTTCTGACTGAAGTTTTTTCATTTCTTCAATCGGCATGGTTTCGATTTCTTTCTGATAATAGTTCTGTGCCATTTTTACCATCCTTTCTGTTTTTGCTTCTGGTTAGAACAAGACCTTCGGAGTGTGAAAAAGCAAACAAAAACGCCCTCCGCATTCCGAAAAGAATACAGAGGACGAGAAAATCGATAATCCCGTGGTACCACCTCAGTTCGCTGCCATCTCACGGTGACAGCCTTGTCAGGTACAATCATACCTTAGTTCTGTAACGGGAACCCCCGTTGCATCCTACTAAAGATTTCTCTTATTCAGTGCACTGCTAACAGAATGAATTCGTGAAGGATGCCCCCTTTGCCTCGCACCAACCGGCAACTCTCTCCAGGTTCTTTCCGACCTACTGGTTTCTGCTCTACGCATTTATCTGTACAACATTATTCAGTTGTTGAGTGCATTATACTCCCTAAATTTTCAAAAGTCAACTACTTTTTTTAATTTTTTTCTGATTGATTATTTTTCCTTAATCAGCACCATACTGAAAAGTTCCGTTTCAAAAGAAAGGTTATCGGTGATTTCCGTAAGCGCACCATTATGGATGTTATCAGTATAAGTAATTAAATAAACTGCAAGGTGACGGAAATTTCATTCTCGTCGCCTTTTTATTTACAATTAATTCACAAACACACAACACAAAATTCTATTTTGGGTACTATAATGTATTAGTTTTGAAAAGATTTAATCAAAAGAGGTAATTTATTTATGAATCATACCGCAAGTATATTGCTGAGCCTTTCCATAGCTCTGCTGGCAGGACTTCTGTTATCAAGACTTGTAAAGCTCGTCAAGCTTCCCGCTGTTACTGCCTACCTTATCGCAGGTGTTCTTATCGGTCCTTTTGTGTTGGGTGCATTCAACATACCCGGAATAGGAATCACCACAGAGCAGATTGAAGGTTTCGGAATAATTTCCGATGTTGCACTCGGCTTCATTGCTTTTTCAATGGGTAATGAATTCCGTCTTGCACAGCTGAAAAAAATCGGCAGACAGGCAACCATTATCGGCGTTTTTCAGGCTTTATTCACAACAATAATCGTTGATACGGTGCTGATACTTCTTCATCTTGCAATGCCAGACAAACTCACACTTCCCGCTGCAATCGTTCTCGGTGCAGTTGCAACGGCAACGGCTCCTGCAGCAACACTTATGGTTGTTAAACAGTACAAGGCAAAGGGTCCCGTTACAGACATCCTGTTGCCTGTTGTAGCCCTTGACGACGCAGTTGGTCTTATGGTTTTTGCTGTTTCATTCGGTGTTGCAAAGTCACTGAGCACAGGTACAATTGATGTTCTGTCGGTAATTGTTGAACCTGTTCTTGAAGTTGTGCTTTCAATTCTTCTCGGTCTTGTTATGGGCGGTCTTTTCACATTCTGCGAAAAATTCTTCCATTCCCGTTCAAAGCGTATGGCTGTTTCAGTCACATTCGTAATGATGACCGTTGCGATTTCATGCCTTAAATTCGATGTGGGACATTTTCATGTGGGATTCTCTTCCCTGCTTGCATGTATGATGCTCGGTACTGTATTCTGCAACTTCTGTGATGTTTCAGAAGAACTTATGGACAGAGCAGACAGATGGACAGCACCCATTCTCATTCTCTTCTTCGTTATAAGCGGTGCTGAGCTTGAGCTTTCCGTTTTTGCAGACATTGCCGTTGTTATTGCAGGTATCGTTTACATAATTTCCCGTTCAATCGGTAAATGCTCCGGTGCTTTCATCAGCGCAAAAATGACAAAATGCGACAAGAATATAACAAAATATCTCGGTATCACACTTCTTCCTCAGGCAGGTGTTGCGCTGGGTATGGCAATCAAAGCAATTGAACTCGGTCCCGACGGTGCTATAGTCAGAAACATCACTCTTTTTGCAGTGCTTATTTACGAAATTGTAGGCCCGTTCCTTACAAAGATTGCACTGACTAAAGCCGGTGACATTCAGGCTGAAGGCAGAAAAAGTGCCCGTGATGAACATATTGCTTCAAAACAGAATCCGGCATAAAGAAATAACCCTCAACCGTTTGTCATCTGATCCCCGGTTGAGGGTTACTTCTGTTCACTTTTGAAGTCAAGTTTCATTTTTTTGTCCTCTCTTTCTTAATATTTTCTGATACTCTTTCTTACTCGAACTCAGGTGGTGAAACTTGCATTTTTTCCATCTATATAATTCCCGTAGAGTGAGAAGCACTTTTTGTTCTGTCCTTTGTTCTTTTTGAAAAGTATCTTTTTGGCTCTTTATTTTTTATTTGAGCCTTAGGTTACCTGTACATTGGTATCACCTCTCTGTGTCTATATAATAGCATATCTTTTTCGCTTTTTCAAGACGGAAATTTGTACAAATTTAACTATTTTTATTTGTATAACTCGCAGATTTTGTATATATTGACTCCAAAAACTATTGACAACTGCATATAATTTATGTTATTATAAATATGTTGGGTGCTGTCTGAGGACAGCATTTTTTTATTTTAAAAAACTTCCCCTATGCGGAGCACATAGAGGAAGAAAATATTTCTATTTTTTTATGTGAAAATATGAAAACTCCTTCAGTTTGCGGGAGCAAACATTCCGAAAACTGTTTTGAAAATGTTGATATACTTTTCAAACAAATTACGAAGGAATTCTATAAATCTGCTGAAGATTGAAGTTGAACCGGCACTGCCGCTGTTATCATCGCTGTCAACGCTGTCATCAGCTTCACCGACGATTTTTGCCTTTACTGTAAGTGAAAAGTCGGGCATTGTGAATTTTACACTTGATGTGGATTCATCTGCAACCACATTTTCGGGTGTAAATTCATTTCCGTTTTCATCGTAGAATACCCAGCCAGCGAACTGGTTACCAAGACTGTGATTAACCTTTGCTGTTTCGCCGTATTTATAGTCGTAAGCACCGCAGTTAATGCAGTTAATTTTCCATGTAAGATTCAGTTCCATGTTTTCTCTTACAGCATCATTAACCTTATAAGTATCGTTTTCAACAGGATTGTAAACTGCCTTAAGGTTATATGTACCACTCTTTTCGGGACGCCATGTAAATTCTTCCTGATACTTGATATCTTCCATTACAAGCTCACCGTTTACATATAAATCATATGTACCTCTAGGGCTTATTTTGTAGTCACCTGTTGTGATCATATAGGTGTCGTTTCCGTATGCGGAAATTGTAGGTGTGATTTCTTTTGGTTCAATGATAAGCTTAAAAACTACTTCACTCGAAATATAATTACTATTTTCAGGAGCAATCGATGATTTATATTCATATTCAGCTATTTTAGATGTATCAATTGTATTTGGAGTAATACGACTAACAGAAAACTTTCCACAATTAGCTGTAAGTTTTTCAACATATGAAGCTAAAGTACTGGAATCAAGTGTAGAATTATAAGGTATTTTTATTTCAGGAGTAATTTTATTTCCGTTTTCATCAATAAAATAAGTTGCAAGCTTTTCAACAGTAACAGTTATTGAAAATTCAACTTCATCCAAGGTAGTATCTTCGGGAACAAAAACAACAGCGACTGTGTTTTTTCCGCCGATCAGTGGCTGAGAAGCATCTTTCACCTTAAATTCACCAGCAACTGAAGCCTTGCCGCCGCTGATTGTAAGGTCACCAGCTGTTAAACCTTCTTTATACTTAACATCGGCAATAGTAGGCATTTCTTCAATTTCAACAACTACGTCATCACCGGCTACTCTTACATATACCTGTGCATAAATTGTGTTATATGAAGGACAAGTAAGTTTTGCCTCATAATATCCGCTTTCAGTAACAACAGTTTTTTTGTCTGACCATGACCATGACTTTGTTGCCAGTTTAGGAGCGTTAGCATTGTAAGGATTAACTACTTTTCCTCCGGAAAGAGTTGAATTTGCAAGAGTTGCTCCAGCCTCTACTTCTGTTGCAATAAGAGGGTTATTTATTTCATCTTCAAAAACGGGAGTAGTCTTTGTAACAACAAAAGTAACATTTGCTGAACTGTCAACTTCAAAGCCTGAGTAAGTGATTAAATCTTCAGGAATAAATTTAATATTAGCCTTTCGTGTTCCAGATGACGGGAAATCATCCTCTTCATAATTGAATACGAATTTACCTGCAATAACCGTTCCTTCTGCCGTTCCATCAGAAGTCACAACACCACCATTTAATACAAGTCCGTCATCAATTGGTTGTTCATAATAATACAAACCATCAGTATTTTTATATTCTACAGTGGGCCATTCAACAACATTGTCTGCTGTTAACACAACACCCTCTGCCGAAGCAAACAGAGATGTAAATGACATTATCATAAGCACGGCTAAAAATGCCGATATTATTTTTTTTGTTTTATTCAAATTAAACACTCCTTATAAAATATAGTAGAACTTCTTTATCTGAAATAATTTCAAGCGGACAGATAAAACGGTATGACGAAGTTCAGAAAACATATCTTTTATAAGTCCGCCGTGCTCACAATGCCATTGGTATCACCGCTTATTGATTATTTTATCTTAAAACTTCTTCTAAAAACTAAACAACAGTTTTTTAGAAAAAACCTTATAACTATAGTGTCGGAAATTTCAAAAATGTGAACAAAAAAAATGGCGGAAAAAAATCCGCCACCAAAAAACAAATCTGTATTCAGTTTATCTACTTTATGGAATTTACAAATTCAAGAACTGTATCAGCATCGCATTCCAAATATATTTGGTATTCCGTGCAGTTATCTTTATATTGAACAGAACAACTTTTTTCTCTTTCAAAAAACAATATATCCATACCATTAACATTTATCATTTGGCCTGAAATAACATTCATTTGAGTGTTTTCCCCAATCCACGACATTTCATGATTGTTTTGCGAAATTGTAATATTGCTATATATGCCTTGATACTCAAATTCTATAAATGCAGTAATATTCAATGTTTTATCCGTCTCGGGATATTCAATACTTGTGATAACGCAATCGTCTGTCAGGAGTTTCTCCGGGAAGGTTACAGGCGTTATGCCGTGAGCCTCAAGCTCCTTTGCAAGATCGCTTTCAAGCAGCTGATAACCGTCTGCTGTCGTATCCGAATGTTCCCAATTTATATCAATATAAGCATCGTTATCTTTAAGCTGTGAAACATTATCAGGAATGTTAAAATAAATTGCATATACAGATGCGGTTACTACGGAAACAATCAAAACAAAAACTATTGCCGCAATAAGTAATGTTTTCACAGACCTTGGTCTGTATTTTACGGGTGTGGTCTGATTCTCTTTTATTTCAAGCAGTTCAAAGCAAAGGTCAATGTAATCCGTGTCGGCATTTTCACCCTTTCTGACTTCCGCTTCAATAAGCTTTTTTATCTTCTCTGATGAAAGTTCGGTGAAGCCCGAATCTATCATTCTCTGAATTTTCTTTCTGTTCATTACAACCCCTCCTTTTAACCGTTGTTTTTTACATCATCGATTTTTTTGCGAAGCTTTTTCTTAAGTGCAGTGTGTCTTTTCCGCACTGCATCAAACGAAACTCCGAGACTTTCTGCAATGTCTTTGAGTTTTTTATTCTGCGAATAATACTCAATATACAGTCTCTGCTCCTCGGGTTTTAATGAAGCTATTATTTTTATCGCCTGTTCCTCTATCATTTCATCTGAAACGATACTTTCAGAGAAATCAGGCTCATAAATGACGGAGTTGTTTAAAACAGCATCCTTTTCTTCGTTGTCTGCAAAGTCATATTCATTTCTCGTCTGCATCTCTTTTATGGCTTTATTTTTGTAATTGAGAACCACGGTATAAAGCCATGCTTTGTAATTTTTTATTACCACTCCGTTTTTAAGATTCTCAAGTAATGCCACATAGGCATTCTGTACGCAGTCTTCTGCACACTCGTAATCACAGTCAAAAAATTTCAAACAATACTTCACAAGTTGACTACGGTACTTTTCACATTCTTCAAGAACCCTGTTGATGTTCACATTTCCAACATCAGCAGAGCCTTTTTCCTGTTTCTTCTCCTGACTATTCAATTTCATTCTCCTTCAAAAAAATCAAAAAACCTTACTGTCTTTGGTTATTGAATACGCCATTTATTTTACCAACAAAAGAAGATATTGTCAACAGAAATCAAAAAACCGCATTTTTTGCTGTTCGGTGTAACAAAAAATGGCACAATAGTGAATTTTTATTGATTTATTTATCCGCAACAATTATAATAAAACCATAATGAGGTGATATAATGGAAAATACGAAGAAAAATACATTGCAGAATGCTTTTGCCGTTCTTGTTGGTGCTTTGCTCATGGGCTTTTTATGGAGAGTACGAGGTGAAACAGGCTGGGGGTCTTCATGGGGACTTCTCAACGCAGGTTTTGTGTTCACGATGTTCATTATTGCTGTAAAAGGTGAACGCAAAAAAATGGACATCGGCTGGCTTTCACTGACAGCGCTGTCTTTTATGCTTACCGTTCCTGCATGGGGTACACTTCTGTCGCAGATAACAGGTGTTCTTCAAAAGGCAGATGCTTCTGTCCCCGGTTCGGTGCCTGTTTATATTTCAGTTACTTCGGCTATAATTATTATGCTCTGCTTAGGTTTCGGTGTTGCAACATTATTCGGAATCATGCTCGGCAGAGGTTTCAGCGAAAATCAATGGAAAGTAAAAGATTTCATCATCGTTCTTGCGGTGTTCTTCATTTCAGGCACAATCGCCAATGCTACTGTTTCCCATTGGATTCTTGAACTTATTCAGCCACAGGCTGCAGATCTGTTTGAAAAAGGGCTTGCAGCTGCAAATGTTGAAGGAGATGCGTATTCCGTTTATATGCAGCATTTCAATAACATTTCATGGGCTAAAAAGTTTGACGGCGGAAGAAATTATTTCTCTTCAATACAGACAATATCATCTGCAATCAGAGCAGCCTGTTCACTTATTGCAGTGAGATTTATCGTAAAAGACAAAATCAGCGCAAAAGTCGGCACTGTTGTATCGGTTGCATTCGCATTTGCAATTACCGTAGCAGACCTGTTTTTCTATTTCGGCAACGGCGGATACCACATGGAAAATCCGTCACCTTTCTCCTCTTTCATTTATCCCTGGGGTTGCTGGGAATATTTCACGGGCTTTATCGCAGGTGCAATCATCACAGCATACATACTGAAACTCAGAAAAACGGAAAATGTCATAGAACCGACTTTCAGTTTTGTTCCCGAAAAAGCACAGACCGTTCTGACTTTCATCCTGGGTTTTGTGTTTATGATCGGTGTCAGCATTGTCCGTCCCGTTCTCGAACGATTTGACGATTCCGATTATCAGATAATTGCAACCGTTATTGCCGTTCTTGTTGCAATTGCAGTTGTTGTGCTTATGAATGTAAAATGGGGATTGAACGCACAGAACATCAGCAGAAGAAGTCTTTACGGTGTACTTTTCACAGCATTTACAATTTACATTTTCATAGTATATATGTTTGTGGGAATACCTGACAAACAGAATTTCAGAGATCTGTTTTCTCTTCAGACAATTATGTGTATAATTTCTGTATCCGTTACACTTGTCTGGTCTGCACTGCACGTCAGAATAAATAAAATAAAATAAAACAGAAATAACCCTCGACTGTCCATCCCGGAACTTCAGTCGAGGGTTATTTCTGTTCAATCTTTGTATCGAGCATCATTTTGTGTACCTACTCTTTCTACAGATTTTCTGATGCCTTTCTTTTTTCGGATTCCATTTCTTAAACGCTTTTTTCTTCGATTACTTTACTCATTTTCTCGTAAGCGAGATTCCTTTTGCTTTGAAATTTTTTCCTTTATCATAGGCATCTTTTCAGGGGCTCGTTGCATTGGCTTTTTGATTGTTCATTTGTTCTTTTTTTGGTTTTTACTTTTTTTCTTTTTTATTTTTGCCTTTTGCGTTGAGCCTTCAGGTTTTTACCTGTACATTGGTATCACCTCTCTGTGTCTATATAATAGCACACTATTTTCCGGTTTTCAAGACGGAATTTTGTACAAAGTTCACTATTTTTATTTGTATAATACAGAGATTTTGTATACATTGACATCAAAAACTATTGACAATTGCATATAATCTGTGTTATTATAAATATGTTGGGTGCTGTCCGGAGACAGTATCCTTTTTTATTTTATGAACCGACAAACAATAATTTATCGGCGTTGCCGATAAAAATTCGCAATTCGTAATTCGCAATTGTGGAAAGGGCTTCGCCCTTTGACCCATTTGTAAAATTCAGCCCGTAGGGCTTCCGATAATTGCGAATTGAGCATTGAGAATTGAAACAATAATTCAGCTCCGCTAAATTATTGTTTAAGCCTTTCATATTCTTCATCTGTGATTTCTATTACTCTTCCGTGTTTGAAGCCATATGGGAAAGAAAGCATTCCGTCGCATTTTTTAAGTTCTGCATCACCGGGCTTTGAAGAAACAAACGGCACATATCCCATATCTTCCTTTGCACAGCCGAAGAAATCAAGCAAAAGACACCATCTGCCGTCGGGCAATGTGTAAGTTGTGGGTGCTTCATAAGCTCCCGGATTCGGGATTTCTTCTGCCATATAT
The DNA here is from genome assembly GCA_017531385.1 of Clostridia bacterium. Lineage (GTDB taxonomy): Bacteria > Bacillota > Clostridia > Oscillospirales > Acutalibacteraceae > UBA1081. Next base: position 12,944 of record JAFXLD010000070.1, on the reverse strand, counting down.
TCTTCAAAAGCTTTGTCATGCTCAAAAGGTCCGTAAAGATTTTTTGAAACCGCGTGCATATTCATGGGAGGATTGGATGAATTTTTATAGAACAGATGATATGTATCATCAACTTTTACGATATGTGAATCAAGAATCTCATTTTCTTTTGTAAAATAGAGTTTCGGCTCTGAAAAAGTTTCAAAATCCTTTGTTATACAGCAATAAATTGACATATGTGTAAAGTTATCCTCTTTGACAGTTGATCCCCAATGGATAAGATACTCTTCATTTTCCTCGTCAAAGAAAACTTCAGGCGCCCACAGGCAGCCGAAATCATCTCTGCCGAAGTATATCAGTTGCTGTTCGGAAAAATTCACAAGGTCATCAGTTTTCCACATACAAAGGCATTTACTGCCCTGGCTGTTCATCTTCTTCCAGTCAACATTGTAATTTTCATCAAAGTGATAAGCAATGCAAAGATCTGTTGTGAGAATCACAAAACCGCCTGTATGAAGTCTTACGATTTCGATATCACGACAGCCATTCTGCCCCATTGTACTGGTCAGGATGGGATTTCCCGAGTTCACCTGTTCCCAGTTTAGTCCGTCACGGCTGATGCCGAAATATACCTGTTCACCGTCGGGTGTTATTTTTTCTTTGAAATGTGTAAAAAGATAAGGCATTGTCAGTTCTCCTTTATTCGTAAAATGAAAACATCATATTATCAATGAACAGTTCTGAAAACATGGGACTTTCTGCAAGGTCAACATATTCTGCATTATTTATAAAAGAAAGGTCATTTTTCTCACAGGAAAACTTAACCGTTCCGAGCAGACTTGTGTTGTTGAGTGTGATATATTTACTCTGCAGTTCAAGAGGAAGAAGTCCGACAGCTATTGCATTCTGAATATTGAGTTTTTCCGAAAAACCGCCTGCAATATAAACTTTTTCAATATCCGTGAAAGTTATATTTCCTGTTTTCATCAGAGAAATCAGAGCTGAATATACTGCTGATTTTGCAAGCTGAAACTGTCTTATATCTTCTCTGCTGATGAACACATTTTCAGAAATTTTAAATTTTTCACAATCCATATAACCTGTTTCGTCGATTGTTTCATCTCTCATCAGCTCCGCAATTATGTCAACAAGTCCCGTTGCACAAATGCCCTTTGCAGGTGCGTTTCCGATGGTTTCGGTTTTATCGGATGAATAAGCGTATACTGCACCCTGTGTGGCACTCATACCGCAGGAAATGTTTGCACCTTCAAAGCACGGACCTGCTGCTGCCGCAGTGCAGAGTATTTTTTTGCGTGAAAACAGAACAACTTCTGCATTTGTACCAAGGTCAACAAGAATGTTATATTTTTCCGTCTCAGGCAAACCTGTATAATTCAGTCCCGCAACGATATCAGCACCTACAAATGCCGAAATATTCGGAAGTGATATGATTTCATCGACATTTTTTACGGATAATTCTGATGCCTTGACTCTCCTGCTGTCAAGAAACACAGGGGTATAGGGACTGACTCCCAAAGACGCACAATCTTCACCGAAAAACAGATGGAGCATTGTTGTATTACCCGATACATAAAGCTTTTCCGCTGACACATCATATTCGTTCAACAGTTCTGAAAGCATCTTATTAATAGCTGAAATTATCGCTTCATGCAGCAGCTTCACACCGTTTTTTCGGCAAAACTCAATTCGTGACATCACATCTGCACCGAAAGCTCTCTGCGGATTTGCTTTTGTTATAATGCTGATGATTCTTTTTTCATCAAGCGACACAAGAGCCAGCGCAAGAGTTGTTGTACCGATGTCCAGAGCAAAGCAAACATTTTCTGTGATTTTTTCTGATTCCGAAGCTCCCGTAAAAGAAAAAATCTCCTCTTCACAAGGCAACACAACGGTTATATCTGAATTGATAACATATTGACATGAAAGCTGTGTTTCACCGTCAACAACGACTGTGCATTTTTTACACACACCTTTTCCGCCGCATGGATGCTCTGCAGAAAAGCCGTTTTTCATCAGAACAGATGAAAGCTTTTCTCCGTTTCCGGCATGGATTATTCTGTTTATTCCGTTTTGTATAATCTCAATCCGATGCATAATTTTCACCATTTCTAATTATATGCTCAAAAGATATATCCGTCAATATGAAAAATTCAAGCAGGTATAGCACGACGCTGTACCTGCCTTTTTCAAAATTTTATTTTTCGGCTGCTTTTAAAGTGTTTTTAAGAAGCATTGTGATTGTCATGGGACCGACACCGCCGGGAACGGGAGTGATGAATGAAGTCTTTTCGCAGACTGCATCAAAATCAACGTCACCGCAGAGCTTGCCGTCTTCCATTCTGTTGATGCCGACATCCAGAACAACTGCACCGTCTTTGACCATATCGGCTGTGACGAATTTCGGTCTTCCCACAGCAGCCACAAGAATATCTGCCTGTTTTGTGATTTCGGCAAGATTCTGAGTTCTTGAATGACAAACAGTAACGGTTGCGTTGTTCTTGAGCATAAGCATTGCCATGGGTTTACCCACGATGTTGCTTCTGCCGATTATAACGCAGTGTTTGCCTGCAACGGGAATATTGTAATATTTAAGCATTTCAACCATTCCTGCAGGTGTACAGGGTGCGAATTTATAATCACCTGTCATCACCTTACCGCAGTTTACGGGATGAAAAGCATCAACGTCTTTTTCGGGAGAAATTGCATTGAGCACCTTTTCTTCGTCAATATGCTTCGGTACGGGAAGCTGACAGAGAATACCGTGAACTTTTGCGTCCTGATTGAGCTTTTCAATAAGAGAAATGAGCTCTTCGGTTGTTGTTTCTTCGGGCAGAGCATACTCAAAGGAGTTCATGCCTGTCTGCTCACAGCCTTTTTTCTTGTTATTTACATATACTCTTGACGCAGGGTCATTGCCTACGATTATAACTGCAAGGCCGGGTGTTATTCCGTTTTTTTTGAGTTCTGCAACCTGTTCGGTAATTTCATTTCTTACTGCTGCGGAAACTTCTTTTCCGTCAATCCTTGTGTACATCTTCATTTATCTCCTCGGTTTTTGTTTCTTCAGTTTCAGATTCTTCTGCCTTTTTTCTGTTCTTTTTAAAGAAAGGAACAGGTTCTATAAAATAGTCAACGCCTTCAATGGGTTTGGGATTCTTTGTAAATTTTATAATCATCGCAATCATAATTACAGAACATACTATTACGATTATACCCGAAAGCAACTGCGAAACTCTTATATTTGTGTCTCCGATGTAAAGGCTGTCTGTTCTCATACCTTCAATGATCATTCTGCCGATTCCGTACCAGATTCCGTATCCGAGGAATATCTGTCCGCTGAATTTTCTGAATTTTTTACACATGATGTACAGCAGAACAAAGCCCACAATACACCAAACCGATTCATAGAAAAATGTGGGATGAACAGGTGCATGAGGGTCAACACCGGGAAGCTCAGACTGATGTCTGATTATATATTCGGTCACTTTACTGCTCATCATACCGATTGAGCCGTTTGTGTTTCCGCCAAATGCTTCCTGATTGGCATAGTTGCCCCATCTGCCGATACCCTGACCGATAAGAAGGCTCATTCCTGCCATATCAAGAAGATTGTAGAAATTGAGTTTTTCGAGCTTACAGACAACAAATGCCGCCAGAATACCGCCGATAATACCTCCGTAAATGGCAAGTCCGCCTTCCCAGATATACAGGATTCTTACGGGGTCACTGCTGTATTGGCTCCAGTTAAATATGCAATAATAAAGTCTTGCACCGATAATTGCCGCAAAAGTGCCGTAAATGAGAACATCAAGCATTTTATTGAGATCCATTTTCCATTTAAAAGCAGTTCTTCCGCCGAAAAGTACAGCCAGTAAAAATCCGAATGCAATTATAACACCGTACCATTTTATGGAAATTTCACGTCCGCCGAGTGTGAATTCACAAAACACGGACGACACATTGAACACATGGTCTATACCCTGAAAGGTTACCTGTGCCACATCCTCAAAAAATTTCAAAATGCTCCCTCCTTTTATTCGTCTTTGTCGGTTTTATTTTTTCTGTCCTTGAGATTAAGTCTCAGACGCTTATCGTTATCATCATTTTCATCGTCTTCAATTTCTTCTCTGGGGGTTATTTCTATTCTGACTTTTGCAATTCGTTTATCTTCAACAGACAAAACGGTAAACTTGAGATTTTCAATCTCAACAGTGTCAAAATCGCCGTCTTTGGGAAGGTATCCGAGTTCACTTATGATAAAACCTGCAATGGTATCATAATCACCTTCAGGAATATCAGCACCGATAAGCTCATCGATTTCATCAAGGTCTGTTGTACCTTCAACAGTGAAAGTGTTATCGTTTATCTTTGCAATTTCGTCCTCTTCGGTATCGTATTCATCATGAATGTTACCGACTATGGATTCAACTATATCTTCAAGTGTGAGAAGACCTGCAGTGCCGCCGTATTCATCAACAACAATTGCCATCTGAACACGTTTTTCACTCATTTCAGAGAAAAGTTCTCCGCACTTTTTGGTTTTGGGTATAAAATATGCTTCACGCATAATTTCTCTTATTGTTTTTTCTGTGGGAATCTCTTTGCCGATATATGCGAGAAGATCTTTTATATAAACAACACCGATAATATTATCGGGATCATCATCGTAAACAGGGATTCTTGAATAACCGTCTGCAATAGCAACCTTGATGACTTCACTGACGGATTCTTCTGCTTCAACAGCAGTCATATCAACACGGTGTGTCATTATATCACCTGCATTGATATCATCAAACTCGAAAATATTATTTATCATCTCTGCCTGAGCGTTTTCAATAACACCTTTTTCTTCACCCACATCAACCATCATAAGAATTTCTTCTTCGGTTACGTTTTCTTCGTCTGCAGTGGGGTCAATGCCGAAAAGTCTTACAATTCCGTTTGTTGAGAGAGCAAGCACCTTTACAAAGGGCTTTGTTATCTTCATAAAGAATAAAAGAAAACCGACAACTTTATATGCCACTTTTTCAGATTTCTGCATTCCTATTTTCTTTGGAGCAAGCTCACCGAAAACAAGTGAAAAATATGAAATAACAATAGTAATGAGAACAAGAGCAACAGTTTCAATTACGGAAACAGGCACTTTCGGAATAAGAGGTGCTACGGCATTTGTAAAAAGCGGTGCGAATGAATCTGCTGCAGATGCACTGGTCAGAAATCCGGCAAGAGTTACGCCAATCTGAATGGTTGAAAGAAAGTTCGACGAATTCTGAGTCAATTTCTGTATCTGCTTTGCTTTTTTATGGCCTTCTTCTGCAAGCTTATCAATTTTTGTATCATTCAGCGAAATGATTGCAATTTCACTCATTGCAAAAAACGCATTGATAAGAATAAGCACAAAAAGTAATGCAATTTTTAAAATGATTGATACTGCCGATGTGTCGCCATCAGCTGTTGCAGCCGCTGCTGCCATGTTTAAAAAGTTAGTGGGGTAAGGGTCATCCATTAAGGATACCTCTCCTTTCAGAATTTTGATAGCATATATTATAATATAAATAAGCATTTTTGTCAAATGATTTCGGTTTATTTAAAATTAAAAATATTGCTGTTTGCGTTGCATTTTTATTATTTTTATGGTAAAATTAGATCAATTATATATCTTGTGAGGTTATCTTTATGTTTAAAATAGCTATGGTGGCAGACCTCCATCATTTCTCGGAAACATTATCAGACGGTGGAAAGGCTTATCATCTCCGTGAATCATCAGACCAGAAATGTCTTATGGAATCAGGTGCAATTATTGACTCTGCTTTTGAAAAAATTGCAGACAGCGACTGTGATCTGGTTATTGTTGCGGGTGATATGTCAAATGACGGTGAAAGAGTTTCTCACAAAGAAGTCCGTGAAAAAATGATAAAGCTTGCAGAAAAGAAAAAGACTTTTGTTGTTTTCTCAACTCATGACTGGTGCTGTGACGGCAATGCAAGACGTTATGAAGGGGATAAAGTTTATCATGATGTTCCCACAATGACAGCACCTGAGCTTCGTGAATTTTATAAAGACTTCGGCGAAAGCGACGCTTATGATACATACATAAACGAAATCGGTGCGGCATCCTATGCAGTAAAGCTTGACGGCGTGCGTTTTATCGGTCTTAATGACGATAAAAGCGGTACGGGCGGTGCAGGATACTGTGATGAACACTTCGAATGGATATTAAAACAGGTAAAAGATGCAAAGGCAAACGGTGAAGCTGTTATCATGATGGAGCATCACCTTGTTGTGCCTAATATTTCTCTGCTCATCAACGGCGGTCAGGTAATCAAGGAAAGAATTGAACGTGCAGAAGCTCTTGCAGATGCAGGTGTTGATTTTATCGTTGTCGGTCATTCTCATATGCAGAGAACAACCACATATACTTCAAAAAACGGCAATTCTTTCACACAGATAAATGTTGGTGCTCTCTGCGGACATCCGTCACCAATAGTAAACCTCACAATTGACGAAAATGAGTTCACAATTGATGTTGACCATATCGACAAATTCACATATCACGGCACCGAGTACACAAGAGAGTACACAACAGAACATACAAAGAATGTGCTTCTTGGTATTCTGAAATCTGCAATGAACGATAAGGATGAATTTCTTGAAAGAGTCAACTCCATTGATCAGAATTTCAACCTTGACGGCAAATATTACAATCTGATTAAAAAACTGGTTACATATCTTATGAAAATGACAGTCGGCAAAGCAGGAAGAATAATCAACTTCCTGACATTCGGCAAGGGTGTAAACAGAAAAGCTGTCAGGCAGATCAAAAATGACAATCTTGTTGAGCATATCATGAACATCTACCTTAGTGTGTTTGACGGCTCTGCTAAAAAATATTCGGTCACAGATCCTGTTTATATCATCGTTAAAGATGTGGCATCACTTCCCGTAAGAATCAGCAAAGTTCTGCCCATTAAAGCTCTGAGAAAAGAAAAGATACAGAAAATTTTCGGTCAGATTCAGGAAATAGCAGAAGAGCTTACAAATCCGTCACTTCCCGACAATCAGCACGCTGTTATCAAAAGAAAATGAGAAACGATGCGCTGAAAATTATTGATGCAGCATTAAAAGCATCATCACCCCATAAAAATGTCACAGATGCACTCAGGCAAAGAGAATATACTGACAATATAACTCTTATCGCGGCAGGAAAAGCTGCCTGTACAATGGCAGAGGCTGCTTACGATGTATTGGGAAACAAAATCAAAAAGGGTTATGTCATAACAAAATATTTTCACAGCATTCCGATGCCCGATGTGTTTGATGTGTTTGAAGCAGGTCATCCGTTGCCCGATGAAAATTCGGTAAAATATACGGAAATCATCATTGATGCAGTTAAAAAACTTACTGAAAAAGACAGAATAATTTTTCTGCTTTCAGGCGGTGCTTCGGCACTTTTTGAAAGTCCCGTCATACCACTCGGAAAACTGATTGAAATTACAGACAGACTTCTCAGGTGTGGTGCAGACATAACCGAAATCAACATCATCAGAAAAAAGCTTTCCTCAGTCAAAGGCGGTAAATTTGCAAAATTGTGTCCGTGCAGTATTGATTGCTTTATTCTTTCCGATGTACTCGGTGATAGAATTGAAATGATTGCTTCGGGGCCTTGCTGTGATGATAATTCAATGCTACATGATGCAGAAAATATCATAAAAAAGTATAATCTTGATATTGAATTGCCTGCTGATACTGATAAAACAAAAGTAACAAATGCCCGTAATCATATAATCGGGTCACTCAGAATGCTTTGTAACGGTGCAAAGAAATGTGCCGAGGAACTCGGATATAAAACTCATATTATTACAACTTCTCTGACAGGAGAAGCAAGTGCAACAGGCAGAAAAATTGCCCGTGATGCGATAAATTTTGCATCAGCACCCCATGAAAAATCCGTTTTCATCTATGGCGGTGAAACAACGGTTACCATAAAAGGAAACGGCAAAGGCGGAAGAAATCAGGAAATTGCACTTTCTGCCGCAATTGAGCTGAAAAATAATAAAGATATTCTGATTTTCTCATTGGGATCTGACGGTACAGACGGTCCGACAGATGCTGCAGGAGGAATAGCAGACGGTCATTCTTATGAAAAAATGTGTTCTGCAGGAATTTCTCCCGAAGAATATCTCGAAGACAACAATTCATATAATGCTCTGAAAGAAATCGGAGATCTTATTGTTACAGGTCCCACAGGGACTAATGTAAACGACATAACGATGGTTATAATTCAATAAAAGGTGTGAATAAAAAATGGAAAAAACAGTAAAAAGCGTAATGACAGGTGCAACAGGTCACGTCGGATATGCTCTTTTGCTTGAGCTTATCAAAGACGGTCAGAAGCCCACAATCCTCATCAGAAAAGACATCAGCATTTTTGACGGTCTTGAATGCGAAAAAGTTATCGGTGACGTTACCGATCCCGATTCTCTTGCAAAAGCATTTGAAGGTGCAGATGTTGTTTATCACAGCGCAGGTATCATTGAGCTTAAACCCGGCAACGAAGAGCTTGTTTACAATGTCAATGTAAACGGCACAAAAAATGTTGTTGAAGCATGCAAAAAGTGCGGTGTCAAGAAACTGGTTTATATGTCATCTGTTGACACATATCCTCCTCTTCCCAACGGTGAAATGATGACTGAGCTTTCACACTATGATCCCGACATTCTCGAGGGTACATATGCAAAGACAAAGGCAGAGGCAACACAGTTTGTTATTGATGCAAACGGCACAGACGGTCTTGAAACTGTTATAATTCAGCCCAGTGCATGTATCGGTCCTTACGACTTCAAGGTTTCAAGCATCGGCGAAATGGTAAGAATGATTATCAAGGGCAATTTCCCCGTAACACTTACTTTCGGTAAATACAATTTTGTTGACGTTCGTGACGTTGCTCAGGCTGCAGTTTCAGCTTCAACAAAGGGAAAACCCGGTGAATGTTATCTTATCTGCGGTGATGCAATCACAGTAGCAGAGTTTATTGAAATCACAGTGAAAGCTCTTGGCAAAAAAGTACCGAAAATCAAGCTTCATAAATGGCTTGCAGACCTTGCTGCTCCCATTATGGAAGTTTACTACAAAGTGACAGACACAACACCACTGTTCACAAGATATTCAATCAGAAAGCTTGTTTCAAACTGCAACTTCTCAAATGCAAAGGCAAGAGCAGAGCTTGACTACAATCCCATGTCCGTTGAAAAGTCAATCAAAGACATGGCTGACTGGATAAAGGATTACGAAGCTAACAAATAATAAACTTAAAAGGAGCTGAAAAACAGCTCCTTTTTTATGTGTAATTTTTGTCAATATCGCAATTTGATTGCATTTCCAAAAAAGGTATGCTATACTAAAGAAAAAAAATTTTAGGTGGTAGCATGAAAAACATCATTTCACTTGTAGACGAAAAAGACTATGCGGCTGTGATGCAGGGTGAAGTTGAGCCGTACCTTGCCGGAATCAGAACAGAGGGTTATTTTTCATCATATGACGGAAAAAATATTCATTATGAAGCTCACACAATTGACAACGCAAAGGGAAATGTGGTCATAGTTCACGGGTTTACGGAGTTTGCCGAAAAATTCAGAGAAATGGCTTATTACTTTGTAAAAAACGGTTACAATGCTTTTGCTCTTGACAACAGAGGTCACGGTCATTCTTACAGAATGCACGGGTCAACAGAAACGGTCAGACTGAATAAATTTTCCGATTACGTAGAGGATCTTGATGTTTTCGTAAAAAAAATAGTTAAGCCTCAGGCTGACAATCTCCCGATGTATATATATTCTCATTCAATGGGCGGCGGAATTGCCGCAAGATACATTCAGGTACATAACGATGTCTTCAAAAAAGCAATCCTGTCCTCTCCCATGATCTGTGCTCAGACAGGTGCTCCGGTTCCCCTTGCAAAAACAACTCTGGCTGTCGTGAGTTCACTTGGTCTTAAAAATATTTCAGTTCCGGGCATGTGCAAATTCAATCCCGATGCTACATATGAAAACAGCAGTGACACATGCAAAGAGCGCTTTGAATATTTCATGTCAAAACGCAGAAGCAATGCGGTTTACAGAACAGCAGGACCTTCATTCGGTTGGGTAAATGAAGCTCTCAAGCTCACCGACCATCTTCTTGATGACAATAACTGCAAAAATGTTACCGCCAAGGTGCTTATCTTCCAGCCCGAAAGAGACAACAAGGTAATTTCTTCTTATCAGAACACATTTGCAGGCAAATTAAGCGATGCACAGCTTGTATTTGTCCCCGGTTCAAAGCACGAAATCTTCGGAACCACAAATGATGTGTTAAAAGGTTATCTCGATTCAATTTTTGAGTTTTTAGGTTAAAATCATTAAACGTCCGGCAAAAATGTCGGACGTTTTTTTATTATTTAATTTATCTAATTTTTTCGCTATTTATTACATTGCCGGTTTTATCAATAGTTATCTTATAATATGAATTCTGATCATTTATTATAACCATTTCACACACACCATTCTTAAATGCAAAGTCATTGTTAGCAAATTTATATTGACTTAAATCTATTACTCTGTTTCCATCAATGTCGTAGAAACCTTCGTAATTCTGATGTTCACCCCATGTATAATAATCTGTTATTGCATACAATCCTTCTGAGTAAGGAGTATAATTTACAGAAGAAACATGACCTGATTTATCATCATCTATCATTTCCTGTACAGGATTATTCAATTTTTGAACAGTCATTTGATTTGTGTCAAGAAGAAAACCATCTTTTGAATAAGGATCTTGAATAATAAAATATTCATTATTATTTACAAATCCATCTTTAAAAATCAAGTTATCTCCATTTAATTTATAATACACATTATTTTCAACATTCCAAACTAACGCAAATGCGTAATTATTCCATTGATGAATATTTATATAAAAACAGTGATTACCGATATATTTAAACTGCGGTATAATTGAAAGTTTATTCTTAACCAAATCTGTGACCGAATGCACACCGCCTATCAATCCGTTTTCATCAAGTACAGGGCTATCATTTGTCAATTCAATTAACCATTGATTATTTTTTATTACACCTACAGTTATTTTTGTCCCTGTATAGTCTTCCTGTTCTACAGCAACCAACTCATAGTAATCGCCAGTCTCAGATGTTCCACTAGCTAAAATTATATCACACATCGAACTTAATTTTGTTGTTATTTCCTCAGTAGTTACTACTTTAGTTGTTTCATTTTCAGAATAGTCAGTCAATACTGTTTCTTTTTGTTCAAATTGCTCCTGTGCTTCATCAGCAGGCGATGAACACGAAGACATTAACAAAATGCACATAATTAACAAAAATATAACAAATAAAGTTCTCTTTGCCATAAAATCATCCCCAAATAAACATCCAGTTTACTTGATTATAGTACACAAATTGTTTACTGTCAAGTAGTTGATTAAACAATTTGTTTATACTATTTGTTGTGAGGTGAAATTGAATTTTATGGATTACTCTAAAAGACTCTATGATTTAAGAATAGCTCACGACCTGCGGCAAGAGAATATTGCGAATGTTTTAAAAATATCAAAACAAGCATACGGCATGTATGAAAACAAAAAAAAGGGGATTACCTATAGAATATCTTATAAAACTTTGCAAATTTTATAATGTATCTGCCGATTATATTTTAGGGCTGACAGATGATATAAATTTAAAATAAACTACTGGTGATTTTGGTGTCAGCAGTAGTTTTTTTACACATAATAACAAAAAAACGGGTGCCGGAAAATCCGACACCCTTAATTGTGTTATGAATTAACGAAATTATTCGTCGATTTCTGTAACAACGCCTGAACCAACTGTTCTGCCGCCTTCACGGATAGCGAAACGGAGACCTGCTTCGATAGCGATGGGAGTGATGAGTTCAACAGACATAACAACGTTGTCACCGGGCATACACATTTCTGTGCCTTCGGGAAGGTTGATAACGCCTGTAACGTCAGTTGTTCTGAAGTAGAACTGAGGTCTGTAGTTGTTGAAGAAAGGTGTATGACGGCCACCTTCATCCTTTGTAAGAACGTAAACCTGACCCTTGAACTTTGTGTGGGGCTTGATTGAACCGGGCTTACAGATAACCTGACCACGTTCGATTTCTGTTCTCTGAACACCACGAAGAAGAGCGCCTACGTTGTCGCCAGCTTCTGCGAAGTCGAGCATCTTTCTGAACATTTCAAGACCTGTACAAACTGTCTTTCTGCTTTCTTCCTTGATACCAACGATTTCAACTTCTTCGTTAACGTTGATGCGGCCTCTTTCAACTCTACCGGTTGCAACAGTACCACGGCCTGTGATTGTGAAAACGTCTTCAACAGGCATAAGGAAGGGCTGGTCAGCCTTTCTGTCGGGTGTGGGGATGTAGCTGTCAACAGCTGCCATGAGTTCCCAGATGGGAGCACAAGCAGGATCATCAGCTGAAGTTGCTTCAAGAGCCTTGAGAGCTGAACCCTTGATGATGGGTGTATCATCGCCGGGGAATTCGTACTCATCAAGTGTTTCACGGATTTCCATTTCAACGAGTTCAAGAAGTTCTTCGTCGTCAACCTGGTCAACCTTGTTCATGAAAACGATGATGTAGGGAACGCCAACCTGACGAGCAAGAAGGAGATGTTCCTTTGTCTGAGCCATGGGGCCGTCTGTTGAAGCGATAACAAGGATAGCACCGTCCATCTGTGCAGCACCTGTGATCATGTTCTTGATATAGTCAGCATGGCCGGGGCAGTCAACGTGAGCGTAGTGACGAGTTGCTGTCTCATACTCAACGTGAGCTGTGTTGATTGTAATACCGCGCTCTCTCTCCTCAGGAGCCTTATCGATCATGTCATATGCCTCGTACTGAGCCTGACCCTTCAGAGCGAGAGTCTTAGTA
>JAFXLD010000069.1 GCA_017531385.1 Clostridia bacterium | reverse complement strand
GCACAGAAATCTTCATCATAAACAGACTTCCCTGTAAGCCCATTGCGTTCCATAAACAAATATTTATCTTGCAATTCAATCAGATAATCTTTAGCTGCCGGAGAATACATATAATCCCAACTAAAATGCTCCACCTGTTTATCCTTAAAATATACAAATCCATCATTATCATTTGTCATAAACTCTACACCTTGTAAATAGGGCTTTTTATATTCTCCTGCCATTACTTGCTGATATATTTCTTCTAATTTTTCAAGACCTTTTTCGTTCAGAAAGCCGTTAGCAGCGTGTTCCATAAGTGTTAAATGCGTTGGTGATAAATCGTTACCGTCATTGGTACGGCTAAGAATTTCGATTGCTTTATCAATCGGTCTGATTTCTGACATTTAACAATGCCTCCTTTCAGCATAACCTTATTCCGATTTGAAACAAGGTCACATTTCTTCTTCATCATCTTCTTCATAGTTGACCTCACAATCTTTCATAGAAAAATACTCATACATCTTTTCTTCTCTGTTAAAGCATTTCAAGAAAATTTCACTTTCTTCATCTCTGTGTTCAAAGTCATAATCAATCTCTTTGCCTTCAATCATCTGCTTTAACCGATAGCCCATAGTAAGTGCATTAAGCGGTTTATCATAAATTGCCATAGGTGTGAATCGGGGTTCGTCACCATTGACCTTTTCAACCCCGATTTCACCGCCATTATCCCAAATACAAAACCAAGTATTTTTATAATCAACAATCGCTGTCTGCTGATTACTGACATACCCAACAATTCTGCTATCGGTTAATTCGTTAGCTGTAAGAGCAAGAAGAATATTTGACAGATGACCTCTATCCATATATCTTCGACTCATTTTCTTGCTCCTTAGATTGTGAATACATTTTTGATTTTGTCAATGATGTCATTAAACAGTTCGGGGATAGCCACACGCATCAATGCCAAGAGTGCTGCACCGATAATTACGGTAATAAGGATTTTGATTAACACATCAAGGTATCCCTCACCGCTTTTTACTGCTGAAGGATTTAATAGTCTTTCCTTTGCTTTTCTCATAATAGTTTTACCTCTCACAACTAAATTTTTCATGCTTAAATCTCCTTCCTGATTTTAATTAAAGATTCCCAATCCATTTTTCAAATCAATGAAAATCGGATATAGGTATAAAAGAAACATCATAACGCCGACTGCAACCGTTGCCTTTTTGATTTTTCCGGGGCGTTTTGCAATCTCACGCTTGATGTTTTCTCTTGCTAATATTTTCATATCCTGTTCCATAAGGTAAAAGAAAGTTTCCTGATCTACACCTTTACTTGTTCCTATAACACCGCTTATAAAGGTTGATAGCTGCGGTATGTTTACACGCTCATCAAACCTTTGCAGAGCTTCTTCCGTATTTCCTGTTTTTAAATCTGTAATCAGAATATCAAGGTCATACTTAAAATCATCCCCTGCAATTTTGCGGTATCGCTCCATAAATTTCAGAATGTCTTTACTGCTTTTGAGCGAATTGTTATAAGTTCTGACAAACCTCGGTAATTCATCAAGAATTTTACCGTTAATCTTCTTCAGCTTATCCTTAACAGACTGTCTTTCTTTGAAAAATAACATAATTCCAAGAAGCAGTACGCACATAGTAATTACGGTCAAACCAAGCGGAATAAAGAGAAACGAGGATAAAATAGTAAGCCCTGCTGTTACATACGCTTTTGCGTAGTATTCAGCAGGGGTAAGACTGATTCCGGCTCTTTGTAAATCTTTTTCCAGCTTTCTTTTTTGATAGTTTTCCATTCGGATAAACTTTGAGATAATTTTGGTTAGCGGATATGTTACTGTAGTATAAAACTTTTCGCCTATACCTTGCTTTCGTTTGAATGTTGACATTGCCTTTTCGGTTCTTTTTGTAGGAAAGGTTATAAAGTTACCGACTAATGTATATATTCCAAACGCTATCAGCAGGGCAACCAATAAATAATACAAATTGCATCACCTCCGAAAATCTGTATTTTTCTTACATAACAGACACAGGCTTGTTGACCTTTATTACATACGCTGTTGCAATAAAGATTACACCAAAGGTTAAAGCAACAATTATCTGCCCTGCAAGTGTTTGTGTTAAAAGCCTGTACCACTCCGCATTTAAAAACCGCATCAAAGGTATGTTTGCAGCAACCACAAGTGTTACGCTGATATGGTCTTTGTAAATGTTATACATCTGTGTATTTAATTCTTCCTGAATCTGCTTTATATCCGACATTTTTTCAACAATGGTAGGCAGTACATACATAAGCTCACGGTCTTGCTGACACAATATGAGTGTATCGCACCATTCCGAGAAAAAGCTGTTATCGACCTTGTTTTTCAGCTTTCGGATATTTCTGCTGATATTACTGTCAACAAAGGTTTTTTCAGCAATAAATTCAGCAAACAGATTATAAAACGGTGGTTCAATGCGGTGCAGATTT
>JAFXLD010000068.1 GCA_017531385.1 Clostridia bacterium | reverse complement strand
CAAATCATTTAAACTTACGATTTCTCCATCGTTTCTTTTGTTTATATTCTTCTTTTCTTCCAACATTTTTATCACCATATACATTATACCACATATATGAAAAAAAGCCCAGTTTTTGCTGGACTTTTTCGACAGTCTGAGACTGCAGGGATGCAGTCTTTTTTTTTGATAAACGATGATTTATTTTAATTAACGTAGGGCGGCTTGCCCTCAAGCCGCCGAAAAGTTTGTGCTAATTTCAAACGGCGGGCTGAGGGCAGCCCGCCCTACGCTGGAATCCGCTAAATTATTGTTTACACCACTCCCTGTTCCATCATTGCATTCGCGACTTTAAGAAAACCTGCGATATTTGCACCTGCAACAAGATTTCCCTTCATACCGTATTCTTCGGCAGCCGCGGATGAATTTTTATAGATATTTTCCATGATTTCTTTAAGCTTTGCATCAACTGTTTCAAAATCCCAGGCATCGCGGATGGAGTTCTGGCTCATTTCAAGTGCAGAAGTTGCAACACCGCCTGCATTTGCCGCCTTTGCAGGACCGAAAAGAATATTATTTTCAAGAAAAACCTGAATCGCTTCGGGTGTTGACGGCATATTTGCACCCTCTGCAACTGCAATACAGCCGTTGCTTATGAGAGTTTCCGCATCGTTTTTGTCAAGCTCATTTTCTGTGGCACAGGGAAGTGCAATATCGCATTTTATCTGCCATATGCCCTTGCAGTTTTCATGATATTCTGCATCGGGATGAACAGAAATATATGTTTTTATTCTCTTGCGTTCTGCTTCTTTTATCTGTTTTACAAGCTTCAGGTCAATGCCGTTTTTGTCGTAAATATATCCGTCAGAATCGGAAAGTGCAACAACCTTACCTCCGAGGTGTCGGGTTTTTTTTGCGGCATATATTGCAACATTACCCGAACCTGAAATAACAACTGTTTTGTTTCTGAAAGACTCTCCGTTGTCACGGAGCATTGCGTCGGTAAAATAGCAGAGTCCGAATCCCGTAGCCTCTCTTCTTGCAAGGGAACCGCCGTATTCAATGCTTTTGCCTGTTATGACACCTGTAAATTTGTTTGTAACACGTTTGTACTGACCGAAAAGATAACCGATTTCTCTTGAACCGACACCGATGTCACCTGCAGGGATATCCGTGTATGAACCTATATGCTTTGCAAGTTCACTCATAAAACTCTGGCAGAAACGCATAACTTCCATGTCCGATTTGCCTTTCGGGTCAAAGTCCGAACCACCTTTACCTCCGCCTATGGGCAGACCTGTCAGGGAGTTTTTGAAAATCTGTTCAAAACCTAAAAATTTTATAATACCCTCATAAACAGACGGATGAAAACGCAGACCGCCTTTGTAAGGTCCTATGGAACTGCTGAACTGAACACGAAAACCTCTGTTGACCTGAACATTTCCGTTGTCATCAACCCACGGAACTCTGAATTTGATGATTCTTTCAGGCTCTACAATACATTCAAGCACACCTTTTTTGATATATTCAGGATGCTTTTCAACAACAGGCTCAAGTGATTCAAGCACTTCTCTGACAGCCTGATGAAATTCTTTTTCACCCTGATTACGCTGAATTACTCTTTGCATAAGTGATGACAGATACTCGTTTTTCATTGATATAATAAATCCTCCGTAAAAAGTGTTGCAAAATAGTATAAAAAAGTATAGAATTATTATTAAGTCCGGAGTTATTGTTAAAGGATAATTTTATGAAAACCGTAATCGCAATGATGAACTCAAAATATATTCATTCATCCCTTGCACCCTGGTGTCTGCTTGCCGGTGTAAGGGCTTATTGTGATGAGAGAATCAGTGCAAAAGTGGTTGAGGGGACAATAAACGTAGATTACGAGAATATTGTATGCCGACTTGAGCATGAAAATGCAGATATTTACGGTTTTTCATGTTATATATGGAATATTGACTTTGTAAAAAAGATTGCATCGCTTGTTAAAGAAAAAACGGGTGCTTATATCGTTTTCGGCGGTCCTGAAGTGAGTTACAACGCAGACGAAATTCTTGAGAAATATTCTTTTGTTGATTTTGTGCTGTCAGGTGAGGGGGAGGAAAGTTTTGCTTCTCTTTGCAACTGTATCGCTGAAAATAAAGATTTTTCTGCCGTAGGTGGGCTTTGCTACAGAGAAAACGGCAGAATAATTATTTCTGAACCTGTTGTTTCACTCAAAGAGCCGGTATCACCCTATTGTGACGATTATTTCGCAGCCCTTAACGGCAGAATTGCCTATATTGAAGCTTCAAGAGGCTGTCCGTTTTCCTGTGCATTCTGTCTTTCGGGCAGATGCGGAGGACTTGTGCTTTATGATATTGACAGGGTGAAAAACGAGATTCTTTTTCTTGCAAACAGCGGTGCAAAGACGGTGAAATTCATTGACCGTACTTTCAATGTAAAAAAAGACCGGGCAAATGAAATCCTGAAGTTTATTATTGAAAATTACGGCAAAAAAATACCCCGTGATGTGTGTTTCCATTTTGAAATTGACGGCGGGACTCTACATGAAAGCACTATGGAAATTCTGAAAAAAGCACCGATTGGTCTTTTTCAGCTTGAAATCGGACTTCAGAGTTTCAATCCCGATACGCTCAGAGCCGTACACAGAAATCCTGACACTTCAAGGCTTGAAAACACAATCAGGGAGCTTGTTTCTGCAGGTAATATGCATATTCATGCAGACCTTATTGCAGGTTTGCCGTATGAAAATCTTGAGTCTTTCAGAAACAGTTTCAATAAACTTTATTCACTCAAACCCGATATGTTACAACCGGGATTCTTAAAACTTCTGCACGGCAGTGAATTGCGTGAAAAAAGTGATGATTTCGGTTGCAGATTTTTAGGAAAAGCACCCTATGAAGTTATTTCAACAGACTGTCTGAGTGAAGATGATTTGAAGACAATTCATCATGCGGAAGACGCCGTTGACCGTCTTTACAACAGCGGAAGATTCAGAAACACACTTGATTATCTGACTTGTGAATGTTGCTTTCCGCCTTTTGATATGTTTGCATCCTTCGGTGAATTTACAGCAGATAAAAAGAACATTCCTCTTGACGAATATATCGGTCTGGTATATAATTTTTTCGGCAGTAAAACGGACAGAATGAAGCTTCGTGATGCGTTGGTGTGCGACAGACTTTCGTCAAATTCATCGGGTGTTCTGCCTGAAATTCTTAAAATCAAAGATGCCAGACTCAAGCGCATCAAAAAGCATCTTTCCGAAAATTTGCAGATAAAAGGCAAAGTGGGCTGTGCAATACTTTACGGTGAAAACAAAGTTGTTTACTGTAATTATAAAAAGAAAAACCCCGTAACGGGGAATTATGAGCTTTCATATATGGAGATTGACCTATGAGAATGAGAAAAAAGAAAAATCTTGCAGAAAAAATGGAGTCTGTATCGGATATTCTGGCTGTGCTTCATTCCGATGACCCGAATTATGTGACTTCTGCAGAGAAAAAAGAATATCTTGATTTTAAAAGAATTTTCGGCAACGACAACCCGATGCAGCTTGAAGTAGGATGCGGTAAAGGTCAGTTTGTGTGCGAACTGGCAAAGCTCAATCCCGATATTAACTACATTGCAGTTGAAGTGAATCCCAATGTAATTTATATGGCTGCAAAAAAGGTAAAGGACGAGGGACTGAAGAATGTGTATTTCATGCAGTGCCGCGCAGAGTATCTGCCAAAATACATACCTGACAACAGCATAGAGAGAATATACCTTAACTTCTCCTGTCCTTTCCCAAAGAAGAAATATGCACATCACAGACTTACAGACGGAAGATTTCTTGCTATCTACCGTCAGATGATGAAAAAGGGTGCCGAAATACATCAGAAGACCGACAACACTATTCTGTTTGAATATTCAATCGAGCAGTTTTCACAGAACGGTTTTGCGATGAAAAATGTGTCACTCGACCTGCACAACAGTAGCTTTGAGGGCAATATTATGACAGAATACGAAAAACGCTTCACAGACCTCGGTCAGCCTATATACAGACTCGAAGCCTATATAAAGGAGAATTAACATGAGATACGAAAATAATTGGGAATCAATAAATTCAAGACCTGTACCTGAATGGTTTGAAGATGCAAAATTCGGTATTTTTATTCACTGGGGACTTTACAGCGTACCTGCATTTGCACCTCACGGTCACTATGCCGAGTGGTACGGCTGTCATTGCGATGTGGAAAAAGATTCACCCATTGATAAGCAGTATTACGAATACCATCAGAAAACATACGGTCCCGATTTTAAATATGCCGACTTTGTGAATATGTTCAAGGCTGAGAATTTCAATGCCAAGGACTGGATTCAGCTTTTTGAAGATGCAGGTGCAAGATATATGAATCTTGTTTCAAAGCATCATGACGGCTTCTGCCTTTATAAATCAAAGTACGCATGGAACTGGAACAGCGTTGATGTCGGTCCTCACAGAGATTTCTGTAAAGAACTCAGCGAAGCCTGTGAGGGCACAAAGGTAAGATTCGGCGTTTATCATTCCGTTTACGAGTGGTTCCATCCTCTTTACCTTAAGAACCCCGAAGAATACGCAACAGAACATCTTATTCCCATGCTCAAGGAGCTTATTGAAAACTACAAGCCCAGCACACTTTTCACAGACGGTGAATGGGAGCATCCCAGCTCAGTATGGCATTCAACAGAATTTCTGCAGTGGCTTTATAATGAGTCAAGCGTAAAGGATTATATTGTACCCAATGACCGTTGGGGCAGAGAAACAAGAGGCAGACTTGGTGGCAATCTCACTACTGAATATGGTTTTGTCGGCTCACCCGATACAGATGTTGAAAATATTCAGGAGCTTGACAGAGTGTCTGAAGAATGCAGAGGTATCGGCGCTTCATTCGGCTGGAACAGGTTTGAAACAGTTGACGATTATCTTTCACCCAAGGCTCTTGTTGATATGTTTGTTGACCTTATCGCAAAGGGACAGAATTTCCTTCTCAACATCGGCCCCACAGACGACGGAAGAATCCCTGTTATCATGGAAGAAAGACTCCGTCAGATGGGTAAATGGCTGAAAGTCAACGGAGAGGCTGTTTATGCAAGCCGTAAATACTGTGTTTCAAAGACAGAAAATGTCAAGTACACAAGAAGTAAGGATTCAAGCAAGATTTATGCTTTCTTTATGAATTACCCCATGGGCAGTATCACTCTCGAAGATGTTGATTACAGCGAAAATATGAAGGTTTCACTTTTAGGTTTTGACGGTGAAATCAAGGCTGAAAATGACGGCGGTAAACTCAGAGTAAACTTCGGCTTTATCAATCCCGAAGACATTGATTCTCAGTATGTTTATACCGTTAAAATTGAAAAGTAAACTAAAAAATTACAGCACCTTTTTTACGAGGTGCTGATTTTTTCATTTATCCTGTTTTTCTGCCGTTAATGAAAACGAAGGCATTCAGCGCAGTGCCCACGGCAAGTACCATAAATGCGTGAAGATTGTTTTCAATTTTAAAAAATGCCATGAACGATACAATCAGTATGGCAATGCACATTGCGGAAAGCATAAGTATCTGAATCTTGTTTGCATTTTTGTTGTTTTCTCTTGTTTCTTTAACAGCATAAGTATTTTTTGTCATATTGTTTTTCCTCCTTAAGGTTTGTTTACACCTTAAGTATATATAACAATATGTACGATAAAACGGACTTATTAAAATTAAATGTCCGAATAACAGGACATTTTAATTATATGTCCGCATCAGTGATTCTTTCAATTTCAATAGATTCCGTACAGATATTTTCCGGATCGTTTTCATCAAGCACGATAAGTCTTCCGCCTCTTTCTTTTCCGTATGTGAAATATCCGGCACCGAGAGTCTGATAAAGACTGATACCGTCAACCTTGATATGGAAATCGTTCACATGGTCGTGACCGAAGAATGCTGCAACGATGTCGCCTGTTTTTTTCCAACTTTCAAACTGATTTCTGTGGTCATTTTTCATACAGGGAGGACAGGGAGTTTCTCTGATTCTGCCCTCAAGGACTTCGTGATTAAAATAATAAAACTTTCCGTCACGCTCAAAGGTGTAGTCATCGTCAGCTGTTACTTCTTTGTATCCGTCAAGTTCCTGCTGAACAGGCATATGCTGGAAAAGTATCGCAGTCAATGGATTATCACCGTTTGCTTTTTTCAGTTCAGCTGCTCTCTTTTTGTACCATTCTATCTGGTCATCATGCACGCAGTCATAAGCAAAATTGCCGTCTTCGGTCTTCTGATAATCATTTGAATCAATAAGCCAGATAGCATATGCGTCTTTGTCTGATTTGCTGCTTTTTATTGTGACACAGCAGTTGCCACAACCGTAAACATCGGCATCGTTGAAACTTGAACGGCAATCGGCATATTCGTGATACATCATCATCTGAAATTCAGTATGATAACCGCATTCACCGTCATGATTGCCGAAAACAACGCACAGCGGAATGTTTCTGTCACGAAGCGGTTTTGTGATTTTTCTGATTGTGCTTTCGATAAGGTCGTATGTAAATTCTTCCCAGTAACCGCCGATGTTGTCACCGCCGAAAACCACAAGGTCGGGATTTGTTTTTTCAATCAGTTTTTCAATGACGTTGAGTGTTTCCTTGTCACAGCATTCGGGATTTTCACGGTTTTCATCGTCATCCATACAGGGCTCAACATCATGAATGTCTGTGATATGCAGAATCCTGAATTTGCCGTCTTTACCGAATTTAAGTGGAGTCGGTGCCTCTCTTTTAAATTTGTCGGATTTCCATTTGCGTGGCATGCCCATTGCTGATATACAGGGGAGTGCAAAGCCTGTTAAAAAACTCTTAAAAATTATATTCATAACAAAACCTCCAAAAAACAATATAATCAGTTTATCATGAATATTTATACCTGTCAATTTTTCGATGTCTTTTTTCTCTGTTTAAGAAAAAATAAATTTTTTAATTTAGGTCTTGATTTTTTGGTATACTTAATATATAATAAACAAGCATTTCAGAATAATATGGAGAGTTGTCCGAGTTGGTCGAAGGAGCACGATTGGAAATCGTGTAAACTGCTAAAACGGTTTCGAGGGTTCGAATCCCTTGCTCTCCGCCAGAAAACACCTTAAAATGGCTATTTTCGGTCATTCTAAGGTGTTTTGTTTTTTTATTTATTGCAGACATTTTGTTTTCATTTTGTTTCAAAATATTTCAAAAAAGTGTCGTATTCGTGTCGTATTTTATGAAAGTGTCGTATTTTTGTCGTACATTTTATGTTATAAAAGCATTGAGTTTTCTTATTGCTTCCTGCTGTCTGGACTCCCTGATATGCGTATAAATATCCCTTGTTACCGATTCTTTGGAATGTCCGAGCAGTTTCTGCGCTTCCTTTGCATCAAGACCTGCATCATAACAGAACGTGGCATATTCATGTCTTAACTGATGTATTCCGCATTTTATACCGTATTGTTTACGATATTTGGAAAACGAATAATCAAAGGTTCCTTTTGCGTACGGTTCTGAGCCGTCAGCTTTGGCAGAAAAAACATAACCTGTTCTGCGTTCTGATTGTTCAAGGATTCTTTTCAGAGGAGCAAGAAGGGGAGCTGTTCGCATTCCTGCGGCAGATTTAGTGTGGGCTCTGATTGTCGGTTTTCCACCACCGGTAAAAATAACTACTTTGTTAACGATAATACTGTCTGTTTCAAAGTCAATGTCTTCATATCTGATTGCCAGGGCTTCTTCTTTTCTGAGGCCTGTGTACAGAACAAAGAACGGGAACAACTCAAAACCGAGACTTACAACAGCTTTTATTTTTTCGATGTCATCAGCGGATGGGAGCTCACGTACGCCGTTTTTTACTGTTCGGGGTATTGTTACCGTCATAGTCGGATTTGTTTGAATTAAGCCGTGCAGAATGGCATAATCAAGCACCTGCTTTATAACCGACAGGCGAAGCTTCACCGTTTGTCTTTTGTAACCTTTCAGAGAATACGCATTGATAAAATTCTGAATGTCAATAGGTGTGATTTCCGTTATCCTGACATCGCCGAACTCAGCGTTCACATCTTTAAGAGGTGCTTTGTAACAGTCAGCAGTGTAATACTCGATGTTCTTGTCGTGTTCCTCTTGCCAATTGTCCGCAATGTCCCTGAATGTGGGGTTTGCTTTTCTTTCGGCCGCTGCCTGTAAATTTTCAATCTTCTGTTGAATCTCAAAGGCAGTATAACCGTAGACCGATACACGTTTGTCGCCTATCTTAACTTTCTTCTCGATTCTTTGTTTTTTCTTAGCCATTCTGAACACACTCCTCAAAAGGGTATAAAAATACCCCTTGTAAAATCAAGGGGAGTGTGATATACTTACTTTGTGTGTAGGTGAGTATATACACTCCCTATATTTTCCGTCACTCTGAGGACCAGTCAGAGCGGCGGATTTTTTATTTTATCGATTTAATAATTTTTGCTTCTGAATGTCGAATTCTGCCTGTGTGATTGCCCCTGCATCAAGAAGTTGTTTAAATTTAAGAAGTTCATCTGCGACATTTACGGGGGCTTCAGAAGCAGTTGTTGTTTTATTAACAAGACAGGAATTAAGAAAGTTCTCGAATTTTATAGGCGGTTTTGTTGTCACTAAATCTACAATTCCAATTGTTGTATTTATTTTAACAAGCAAAAAAGAAATAGAATTTTTTAATGGTGAAACCGTTTTGTTTCCGTCTTTATTAACAATTGTTGTATTATTTGGCGAATGCTTTTCGTATCCTATTATTTCATCAAATTTGAAAATGCGTTGAGATGATAATTTTTTATTTTCTATGTAAAACAAAGTGTTAGTATCGTCAATAGAAATAACATCAGAAAAAATATCATTGAATTTTCTGCTTTCTTGGAAAATTCGTTGTCTTTCAAGATTTTCAAGATATCTTGTTCTGATAGATACAGTTGTATCATTTTTACCATTTGCATTTAATGCAGCACAATTCATACAAATAGTCGCATCTGCAATTTTAAATTTGTTTTTGATTTCCTGATTGCAAACGGGACAAATTGACTTTTTGAATAACATAGATAGCACTCCTTTTATGCCGATATTTCGGCTTTAATTTTCATTGATTCTCTGTACTGTTCAGCCTGAGGAAGGCGGGTGAATTCAACGGTTTTGTCATAGTTTTTCTTAACGACTTCCTCAATTTCATCAAGCGTTACATTAAAGAACTCACGGCGTTTGTTTATCATATTCAGTTTTTTATTTTCAAAAGCAGTATGGAGTGCTGCTTCAAGAGCAGGAGCATTATCAGAGAATATCATTGCGTGAACATCGAAATTGAACGGAACAGAAGCATCTCCCAGCTCGTCAATTCTCTCCATAGGTTCAAGTCGTCTTGTCATACCAATTTTATAAACATTTTCACCGAATGCACCGATATTTGAAATAATGTAAACATATCCTGCACGTGCATTTGCTTCTCTGTAATCAATATCTTTTATTGACTTGTCAATTTCAGCGAGTTGAGCTTCAATTTCTTTTTTCTTTTCAAGAAGTGCGGGAAGTTCAGATTCAGATGCATTATTTATCTGTTCCAGTATTTTATCAAGAGCATTTTCATAATGTGTCTGTTCTTTCTGAATCTTTTTACGGGCTTCTTCAATTTCTTTCTGGAGTTTTGCTTCTTCACGGAGTCTTGCTCTGATTTCTTTCTGTTCTTCCTTTTCATCTTGTTTTTTCTGACGGTATTCAAGAGCAAGGCAAAGCTCTTCGTATTTAGCGTTGTAATATGTATTTGTTATTGCAATGTTCATTACTCTGCCGCATTTTGAAATAATTTCAAAAGATTTTTGCATTCGTTTTACAGCTGCATCAAAAGTATTGAATTTTACATTGTTTATGAGTTCATCGCAGTCACTGTTAAATGCTCTAAGCAACAGTTTCTGCATATCCTTGACCATTTTGTTACCTTCAGATTTGCTTCCGTTAACTGTCCAGCCCATATTGCCTGTAACAGCATTACCGTTCTTGACAAGATTTTTTTGATTGTCACGAATCTGCTGAAGTCTGAGCTTGTAAGCATCGGAATCTGCAAAATCATATTTCGGCGTGTAAAGCCCGAACTCCTGAAGCATTGCTTCTTCGGTAAGATTGATTATCTGTGATTCAATCTGCTTCTTTGAATTATTAAGTTCATTTATCTCATTGTTTAAAGAAGCAAGTGTATTTCTTGCAGAAGCAATATCAGTTTCAAGCTGTATTTTCATCTTTTGAAGATTGTCAGCCTCGTACATTTCGGGAGTAAAAGTGCTTTTGATTCTCATAGCTTCGGCTTCTGAATCTGTACTGATTTGCTTTAACCGTTTCATTTCGTTTACGGTATAAATGCACAAAGGAATCAGGCACAAAGGTAGGATGATAACCCTTGCATCGAAAGGCAGACAAAGCAATAAACCGATGACGGCACACACTATGCTTACAATTTTTAATACCTTATTTTCGCCTTTCTTTTGTTCATTTGTCTGAACAGTTCCGCATTTGGAACAAAATGCAGTACCGTCAGGGATATTTGTTCCGCAGTTTTTACAATACATTTGTCGTTACCTCTTTTTGTTTATTTTGGTAGGGTATACCTATCCATAATATAAAACAGAAAAACAGACAAAATGTAACACACTTTTAATTTTTTAGTCAAGATAACTTGTGAAGCCTGTAGCTCTGCCGATGATGCGAATTTTGTTAAGCTCTTCACCGATATAGACATGTGGTTTATAAGCAGGGTTCTCGGGCATTATAGTAAGTCTGTCTCCGTCAATATAAATACGTTTGAGGGTAGTTTCACCATCAATCATTATTGCTGCTATCTGTCCGTTTTCAACTGTAGGCTGTTGTTTTATGTAAACAATATCGCCATCGTGAATGCGGGCATTTATCATACTGTCACCCTTACAAATAAGAGTAAAATCACAGGCAATATTATCAGGTACATCATCATAACCGTCAAAATTTTCCTCAGTCATAATAGGTTCTCCGCAAGCAATCTGTCCCAATCGGGGACGTTTAACTGTTTTAGGTAAAGGCATTATGCCAGGGATTGATAAATAGTCTATGTTTGAGCTTTCTTCATCCCATCCCATTAAGTAATTAGGAGTACAACCGAATATTTGTGATAATTTTAATATTGTATCGTGACTAATATTTTTAATTACACCGCTTTCATACCGTTGCATTGTTGCTTCTTTTATTCCCAATCTGTTTGCCACCTCAAGAAGAGTAAGCTTGTTTTTTAATCGCTGTTCTTTAATTCTAATATTTAAGATTGAACTCATTGTTCTCACCTCAAAATCATATTAACATAAACTTTCGTGGTTTGCAAGTGTTTTTTCAGCATTTTGTTGAAAAACTTACGCAAAAAGTATTGACAACTCAGCATTTGTATGCTAAACCAAACTTACCTTACAAGTAAGTTTTGAAAGGAGGCATAATATGGATGCAATTAATACGGTTGAGTTAAAAAAAGTTTTAGTTGAACAGAATATTGATACGATAAAAGAATTTGCTGAAGTTTGCGATATTGATAGAAATATTGCGGCAAAGGTCTATCGTGGCAAGGCAAAGCCGGGTTCTGAAACTATGCTTAAAATCGTTGCAGGATTAAAGCTTTCTCCAACGAGGTCAGGAAAAATTTTTTTTACAACTTAACTTACTTGGCAAGTAAGTTCAATAACAAGTGAGGTGAGAAGATGAAACCAAACATAGGCTCTCCGATACGACTTGAATGTACGGAAAATGAAATTGACGCCCTTCTTTACTCTGCAATTTACAAAGAACTTGGCAGACTTGCAAATTGTAGAAGTAAAAAAGAACGCCAGAAAATAAGGACCTTCATTTTATCAGGGTATAAGGCTTTGAAAGAAGTCAGACGGAATGATTAAGTCAAAGTATTTTTCTAAAAAGTATGTAGCAACAAAACTTAATGCCCAACCAAAAATATTGATAATAACCGATAATATCGCATTAGGCGCAATATTGAATTGACCTAATATGTTTACAGGCAAATTAAGCCAATAGGTAGGATAAAAAGATTGACGAATGCGAAAAGCGAAAACACCAATCGTTTTATCAAAAATTTTAGTTAGTTCGTTTGTATATTTTGAATCACTTAAACAATCTGAAATATATGAGTCTGACATCTGATTCAAAGAAAATCGCTTGGTTACCAAAACGATATATTGAGTACCTGCGGCATTAAATAAATTTTCTATCGGTCGGGTATATCTGTTGATATTTTTGTCTTTTCTTTTAAAAAGATAGAAAAAATATTTGGTTGTAATAAGTCTGAAGACATTAATTAAAACTCGAATAACAAAGATTGCGGCAATTATGTAAAAAATCATAGCGTTTCATCCTTTCGCAAGGAGTGTAACAGAAAAAGAAAATTATGTCAAATAATGAGGTGATATAAATGGCACGTGAGATTACAGGAACCCGAGAATGGCTTGTCACTCTGAATGAGAAATTCCCTGATAAGGAGTTTCTTTCAAAACGGGATGCATGCAAAGCAGCAGGAAAATATCCCGGTGGAAAATGGAGAATATCAAAGTGGATTATCTCACATTTTCCGAAACATAAAGTCTATGTTGAGCCGTATTTCGGCAGCGGTGCTGTGTTTTTCAATAAAGAGCCGTCATACATAGAAACAATAAATGATGTTGACGGCAACATCGTAAATCTTTTCAAAGTGTGCCGTGAATCTCCTGATAAACTTGCTCAGCTTATTGAATTAACACCTTTTTCAAGAGAAGAGTTTGAAGAGTGCTATGAAATCGCTGTTGATGATCCTGTTGAGAGAGCAAGAAGAACGCTTGTAAGATTTCATCAGTCTTTCGGAACAACAAACAGTACAAAATTGAGTTCAATTCAGTTCTTGATTCCTCAATAACATCATCAAAGGCGAAGAATGCAAAGGCTGTCAGGGCTCTGCTTGACCTTGAAACCTTGAAGAAAAGCAAAAATCAGGCAGAAGATGTAAAGGCGGCTATCGATGCTGTCAAAAAGGACAACGATTATCTTTTTGATTCCGATGAGCCTGTCAACAATTCCGTAAAAAATACGGGAAATCCCAATACAGGTGGCGGAGAGTTTGACAAAATGCGTGCAGCAATGGGACTTCCGCCCGAAAAGAAAGGTGAGTAATTTATATGGCATTTCAGCTTGCTAAAAACTACACAGCTCTGCTTGACGAAGTTTATAAAGCAGCTTCCGTAACAGCAGACCTTGTCGGCGATCAGTCAATGGTCAAAGCCGGCGCAAACGTAAACGAGATTTGTTATCCTCAGCTTGATGTGACAGGTCTCGGCGATTATGACCGCAACGAGGGTTACACAACGGGTGCAGTTGACCTTAAATGGGCAACATCAAAATTCAACTATGACAGAGGTACAAAGATTACCGTTGATGTTATGGATGATGAAGAAACTTTCAATCTTGCTTTCGGTAAAGCCGGTGCAGAGCTTATCCGTACAAAGGTTGCTCCTGAAGGTGATGCTTTCACTTTTGCAACTCTTGCAGCAGTTGAGGGTATTTCTGTTGCAGATCCCAAAACATTCGCAGATGCGGTTGAGTTCCTTGCTGAGCTTATCAAAGCTAAGAACACAATGGATGAACTTGAAGTTCCCGAAGAGGGCAGAATCCTTTATGCAACACCCACACTTCTCAACGGTGTTATGGCTCTTGACACAACAAAGTCAAGAGAAATTCTCAACAGCTTTACACTTAAAAAGAAGGTTCCTCAGGGCCGTTTCTATACTGCTATTGACCTTCTCAGCGGTAAGGATGATGAGGAAGCAGGTCACTACAGAAAGGCAGCAGAGGGCAGAGATATCAACTTTATGATTGTTCACAAGCCTGCACTTATCAAGTTTGATAAGCACGTTGCACACGATGTTATTCCTCCCGAACTCAATCCCAGTTCAGACGGTTACATTCTCAAGTACCGTAAGTACGGTCTTGTTGATGTTTACAAGAACAAGGCTGCAGGCATTTACCTGAGCTATAAGGAGGCTTGATTATGGCTCACACAGTTGGACTTAAAGTCAAGAAAGCAAAAGGCAAAGGACAGACTCCTCCTCAGACTCCCGTTCAGACTGATAACGGCAGTGCAGGACAGCCCGAAAACAAGGGGTGATGCAATGTGTTCACAGATTATTCTTATTATCTGAATGAATATCTTTGTGGCATGACAGCAGTGCTCGATGAAAAATCGTTTCTGTTTTATCAGCGAAAAGCACAGCAGAGAATAAAACAGTATACCCACGGAAATATTGATGAATCAGCCGTGCCCGACTGTATAAAGCTCTGCTGTTGCGAGCTTGCGGAATTTCTGTATAAGTCTGAAAAATCAAAGCCTCGGACCGGTGTTGTTTCTGAAACAACAGGAGATGTGTCTACTTCCTTTAAGTCGGAAGATTATTCTATTATTGTCAGCAGAGAGGTCTGCCGTCACGATTGAACAGTAAGCCCTTTTTACCTTTGACAGTAAGTATTTGTTGCAGGGGAGCAATGAACGGAATGAAACGGTTACCTGCAGTGCTTTTGGTACTGTCCCGTATTATGCCGCTGTTGCTATCAAAAATCAATGTTTTGTTTACCCGAATAAGATTGCTCTTTAAATCAAAATCTTCGTAGGAAACAGCCAGAGCCTCTTCTCTTCGCATTCCTGTGTACATCAGTAATGCACAATACATTCCCATTTCGGAATTGAGGTTGTTCTTGATTGTTTCAATATCAGATTCATCGGGCAGTAATCTCTGTGATGCAGGTGCTGTCTTTGCAACTTTACATACAGATACGGGATTATACATGACATGCTGATTGAATATTGCAAAATCAAATATTTGTTTCAGTACGGTCTTATCTGCAAGGCGACCGCCGCTACCATGGCGGCAGCATTTGCAGCAGTATCGGCTGCGGCCATTGCAGCAGGCAAAGCACTGGTGGATATGGCAGTCGAAGGTGCAGCATACGCGGACACTGTATTGACCGAGGCCACCGT
>JAFXLD010000067.1 GCA_017531385.1 Clostridia bacterium | reverse complement strand
TCTTAATAACAGTGCAACTGCAAAGTGCTTGATGAATAAAGAAAACAGTTTGCAGGAAGACTGTGCAATGTTTTATCAGTTAATGAGTGTTTTAACTTCTGATAAATTTACTCAGCCGAAGAGCGATACAAAAATTTCTGACCTCTCTGATGTGATAGTTTACATTGACTTCGGTGGAATTTTTGACAGAGATGCAAAGAGTGAACGCATCCGTTTAAGACAATTAAAAGCAAAATCAATGTTCCGTCCTGAGGGGATAAATATTGATTTGGGAACAGGTATGAAAAACTTTGTTGCCTTTGAAAGGTCTGCAAGTATGAGCAGAAATGCTCACTTATCTTTCATAAGAAGTGATGTTTATGAAAAAGTTAAAGAGAGAATACAGCTTGATATGAACATCGGTTTGTGTCAGTTAAGTAAGCTTTATGCTTACAACGGACTTATGTTTTCGGGCGGTACAAGAATTGAAAGCAAAAATCTTCTTGATAAAGACAGCATTGTTATCATCAAAACTTGGGAAAGATTTATTAAAACTCACGCTGTAACAGTTACCTCGAAAGACAAAAACAAAGCAGTTAAAAAATACAACCGTACCGAAAAGGATATTGAATTTTCTTACGATGCATTTGACGGTGAGGGATTTATCTCTCCCTCATTTGCAAAAGAAATTGATAAACAGTTCTGCGGTAAACACATTCATTCTTCTTTTCAGATTCGTTTACCTTACATAAAAGGTATGGTACATGAAGTTGACTTCAAATCTTTTCTTAGAAGTATAGGTATATATTCCGTTAAAGATATGTGGGGTGTTGAGCATCCTGTTGATAAGATAAACCTTATTCTTACCGATACAATGTTCAAGGGTAAAGGTTGGCTTAAAGAAAATGATTTGAGTTTTAACGATTACCTTGACCGATGCAAAAAGTACAGACATTCGTTATACATTTCAAATGTAGGCAAATCTGAAACTGAAAATTTAACTGAGCTTAACTTTCAGTTTTTAAATACCGTTGCAATACCTGAAGAAAAATTCAGACCGAAAGATTTACCATTGGGCTGGAAAGAAAGTCCTTCAAAAGATAAAAGAGAGTGGCTGACAAAAGCAACGGAGCAGGCATATTACGATTACTGCAACAACAGAAAATACAGAATAGATTATTACGCAAAGCATTTGGATGACAGCGATGAAGATTTAAAAATCAAAGCAAGACTTGTTAACAGAAACACATTGCTCATTGATGAGCCTTTCTTCTCTAAAGATATAGATGATATTGCAGAAAACATTTTAAGAAAGTATGCTATAGGTCAGCTTTTTGTTCAGGGTGATAACAGATATTTGTCTGCTGACTTAATGTCACTTTTTACTTTTCTTGCTGATGGCAGCAGAAAATTTGCTGACATCAGTAACGAAGAATTGTCCGGTAATTTTGTTTATGCTCCCGGAAACAGCTACGGTACAGATTACAAATATTCTCTTCTTCGTAATCCACATATATCAAAAAATGAAAGTGTTCAGGTTCGACCTCTGAAAGATGTCGGATATTACAGAAACAAATACTTTAGTCATTTAACTGATGTCATTATGGTTCCTGATAATTCCGACATACCTATGAGACTTGGCGGTGCTGATTTTGACGGTGATATGGCAAAGACAATCACTGACAGAATTATCATTTCTTATCTCTACACAAAGGAAACAGAGCCCGAGTATTACGGTAAAAGTGATAATCCCTTACCTTTGTTATTTATACCAACAGAGGAGCCAATTGTATCCGACGCAAAGGATTGGGAAGCAAGATTTGAAACTGTAAAAAACACTTTTTCATCACGTGTGGGGCAGATTTCAAATGCCGCACTTAATAGAAGTATTTTAGCCTATGACGAAAATGCAAAGGGCAAAAAAGCACAGTACAGAAAGGAAACGGAAACGCTTGCTATTCTTACAGGCTTGGAAATTGACTCCGCAAAAAGCGGTGTAAAGCCTGACCTTTCAGAATATCTTGTAACCAACAGAGTCCCGAAAAGTCTGTTTCTCAAATACAAGTCCCTTATTGAAAAACAGAATGAACGCAGGTCTTGGTACGAAAAGACTTATGATGAGCAGTTTAAGGAGTTTTTCAAAAATACAGATTGGACTTTCATCAGCTCAAACCTTGAAAGACTGCCATATTATGCTTATGAGCTGAAAAGAAACACACCTAAAGCAAAGGAACCGACTGCACCTGATAATGAGATTTTCACCTTTGCACAGAATCCCGATTGGAAATCACAGCTTGATAAAAAGAAACTCGCACGTGTTTCAACATTGCTGAATGACTGCGAACATTGCTTAAAAAGAATCCGTAATAACAGAAACAGGTCGGATATGCCGGAAAGAAAATCCGATATTGAGCGTATTCTCTTTATGCGTGGTCAGGAAAATGACTATGACACGGACGAGATGTATGCACTCTTTACAGATTTCACTCCCGATGAGATTGAAGAAATCTACAATCAGATACAAGAGTGCAAATGGCAGTTTATGCTCCCCGAAGAAAGAGAGCAATTTTTGAGATCATATCTTATCGGAGAACGCTTTGAAAGCTACATTGATTTATTCTGTGACTTCAGACACAACGGAGACAGGGTGTTTTCTGATATCATCTGTGACAGGTATGCCGAGAACAAACTGCATAATCTCACTTCGCTTCATTTTGAAAATGACAGCGATGAAATGACGGCAATGATGTTGGCATACAGAAATAAGTCAAAGACCTACGATTACAAGGAAGCAGTAACAGAAGAATGTAGAAAGCTTCTTTCAAAAATCGTCAGGCTGAATGATGCAGTACCTTATGTTGTCGCAGCAGGCTACAGAAGATATATCTTTGATATTTTGTTGACCGAAACAGAAAAACACATTATTGATAGGAGCAAGTCTTATGTTGAACGAGATAGCCGAGTTTAAGGATTACACGGAAGTACCAACATACAAGCGTGATAACAAAAATGACAATTCTTTTCTCGGCAGATTTACCCGTGAGGGAATACAAGGCTTTGAGGGATTTCCGAGGGTACTGACTATCATAGCAAGAGGATATATGTTCAAAAACGGCAAGACCGATATTGAATATGCAAGACGGGCAATCTCTGCTTGGTGCAGTATTCCCGACAAGGATAACTCAAAAGAAAAAGAAGATTGGCGGTTCAGAACTGATTTCAGAGAGTACCATAACGAATTCCCTGAGCTTGTATCAGAAAACGGTGAAGGCTGGTTTTATAGACATCTGCACAATGCTATGAATTTTGTCATAAGCAATCCCGAAAAGTTCACAGCAAAGGAAATTGAGAAATATTCTCTTATTGAGAAAAACTTTGATACCGCTTGGCGTGACAAGGTTACCCGTATGCATTTCAGCACTTATTATCTGAAAACCAAAGGTGCTTGGATTCTGAGATTTGATGATATACTTTCATCTGCATTAGAGCTTGGTGAGCTTAAAAACAATGATTTTGAACTGTCCGAAGAAACGAAAGCAAAGATTTCTGATTTTACAACAGCACCGAGCACGGCTCTTGCCCTTGAAACACTAATAAAGTATTACTATGCCAACCGACAAGAGGACACTGATTGGGTTGTTCTTCCTGTTGCAAATTTTGATGCCTATTTCGGTTCGACATCATTTTCCAAAAAACGCCTGACTGAGTTAGTCAAATCCGGTGCTATTGAACGTGAGAATAGATACAATGTGAGTAGGTATAGGGTGAATGCGACTTTTTATGTAGGCTGAACGGATAGGTATTGTATTTAGGTTGATTTGTGTTAGATGTGTATGGTATAATTTAATTGGATAATTAATTGAGGTGACATTTATGGAAATAAAAGAGTATGAAGGAAAATATGCAAAAGAAATGTCAGAAATTATTTTAAGTAATTTATATACTATAACTATAAAAGATCATGGAAAAGAAGTAGTTGACAGAATAGCCAGACATTTTACTGAAGAAGAGATAAAAAAGAATTTTCCGAAACGATTCAAGTGTTTTGTTGCGATTGATGAAGGTAAAGTGTTAGCGACAGCAAGTTTAGATAAAGTAAATGGCATGTATGGTGTTCAGGCAGAAAACCCAGAAAATAGATATATCATACTTACTGTATTTACTCATCTTGAACATCAAAAGCAAGGTATTGGCAAAGCTCTTATACAAAAAATTGATGAATATGCTGAAGAAATTGGTGCTGAAGAAGTACTAATACCGGCCTCGGTTTATGGTCTTGAATTTTACAGAAAGCTTGGATACAACTTTCATAATGGAAATTCATCACAAAATAAAGATGGAGAGTACATATTATCCAAACATTTTAATAAGAAACAAAAAAGAAATTTTAAAGAATTATCAGAAGAATAATCCTTTTCCAAAAATAAAGAAATTTAATTTGGTATAATTAATTCGACAAAAAGAATTTGTGGAGGATTATCAGATCTATGAAACACTGCGGAACACAAATGTTAGAAACAGACAGATTAATTCTAAGAAGATATGTGAGTGAAGATGCTGCAGCGATGTATAAGAATTGGGCATCCGATTCTGAGGTCATTAAATACTTAATGTGGAAAACACACTCAAGTGAGTCAGTAAGCCAAAGTATTATAACTGAATGGTTAAAGGAATATTCTAACGATAATTATTATCATTGGGCTATCGTGTTAAAAGAAAATGGTAATGAGCCTATCGGTGATATTGCCGTTGTACATATTAACGAAGAAGTTTCTATGATGCATATCGGTTATTGCATAGGCAGAGAATGGTGGCATCAGGGGATTACATCAGAAGCACTTAAAGCTGTTATGGATTACTTGTTTGATGTGGTAGATGTCAACCGTATTGAGTCAAGACACGACCCAAGAAATCCGAATTCAGGAAAAGTAATGCAGAAGTGTGGTATGAAATATGAAGGAACTTTGCGAAGTTCGGATTGGAATAATCAGGGCATTTGTGATGCTTGTTATTATGCTTTGTTGAAATCGGAAAGATAATATGAGGTTTGATATGAGCTACATAATGGATTTGAGAAAAGTGGTCGGACACAGACCTTTGTTGCAGGTTGGTGCAAGTGTTATCGTGGTTGATGAATGCGGTTGCATTTTGCTTCAATTACGCAGTGATAATAACACTTGGGGTTATGCCGGCGGTTCGGTAGAAATAGACGAAAAAGTTGAAGATACTGCCAAAAGAGAATTGTATGAAGAAACAGGTTTAATTGCTAAACAACTATCTCTTT
>JAFXLD010000066.1 GCA_017531385.1 Clostridia bacterium | reverse complement strand
TTGTCCTGAAATATTTGTTGCAGTTGTCATTAAATATTCTCCTTTCCGACAACCGGACATCGCAAGGATATTCACATTTTACAATGTCCGATTGTCTTTTTTCAAATGTGTGATATTACAATAATTTTTCTGATAAAATCAGTTCCTTGAACTGTTCAAAAATACATTGCCTGCCTTTGGGATTAAAGTGCGTAGAAACCTCATAGGTTGTACCACCGATTTTCATTTGAAATGTTTCTTCACCGAAACGACGTATTTTGCTACGGTCAACAACAGCTTCGGCACTGCGGGATGCCATAATATCTGACATGCTTGAAAGCTCGTTTTCATCAATCGGCTCAGGCGGTAAAACGAATATTGTTTTGTTATCGGGAAAAACATTTTTCATTTTACTCACCTCGCATCCCTATCCTTATTTCTCTGTCGCTGAAGATATTTGTGATAATATTCCAAAGCCTTTAAGATGTGCTCTTCTTTCTGTTGTTTGGTATAATTTTTACCGAAGAACTTATTGATACGTTCTTCAGGAATTTTTATAGCCTCAGCCTGATTAGGTTTAGGTGCAGTCATAATAGCTAACACCGTATCAGCATTAAGCTGATTCTCTTCAGAGATCTTACGCATTTTCTGTGCCTGTGCAAGTGAGGGCGTAACCTCATCACTCTCATAGGTTTCAAAAATCATCATCTGCTCTTCAGGAGTAAGATATGAAATCTCTACCGCAGGTCGCATTGCAATTCTGCCTTCATCCACAAGATTAAGAAGCGATTTTTCAAGGTTAGTTAGGCGGATATACCTTTTAATTTGAGTTGCACTGTCTTCGCTGTCCTGTGAGATTTTTTCTGCAGAACTCAACTTTGGACCCACCGGGTCCGAAGTTAAATCTGTGCGTTTGCCCTGCTTTTTCAGAGCATCCATTTTCATCTTGTAAGCAAAGGCTTTTTCCGAGGGCAGAATATGCTCACGGTGTAGGTTACTGTCAACAAGGATAATATCAGCTTCCTCTTTGCTTATATCCAAGACAACAACGGGTACCTCTGTCATTTCAAGCCTTGTTGCAGCAAGGTATCTTCTGTGACCTGATACAATTTCGAACACATCAGCCTTATCATCTTTTCGCACCATAAGAGGCTGTATAATGCCGTTCTCACGGATACTGTCTTCCAACGGCTTCATATCTTCCTCACGGCACTTGTACGGATTTTTGAAATTCGGCACTATGCTACTCACAGGCATATTTACGATTTCTGTAGTTTGAGGCTTTACTGCCTCTGTTTCTTCTGTTTTATCAAACAGGGTGTTAATAAAATTATCTTCAATATTCATTT
Source organism: Clostridia bacterium (assembly GCA_017531385.1). GTDB lineage: Bacteria > Bacillota > Clostridia > Oscillospirales > Acutalibacteraceae > UBA1081. The sequence continues at coordinate 2,048 of JAFXLD010000066.1, read as the reverse complement.
AATTACCTCTCTTTTTTTATTTCTATATTTTTGTTGGGTTTCTCTTTTCGGACAGTTTTCAGCACATCCGAGATAAATGATTGTACTTTTTCGGGCATCAGCCTCAACGCCTCAAGATACGGTGCACAGATTTGTTCAAGTTTATGAAGTCTCTCGCTTAGTCTGTTTATATGGCTCTGCAATTCCCAATTTCTTTTTCGGAGTCGTTCGTTTTCTTCCTCAAGGTCATAAATCTTGCTTCTTGCCGCAACGGACTGCTTTGCCATATTGCTCAGGTCATTAAAATCTTCACTTGAAATTGTCACTTTACCCGTAAGAGTTTTCTTGCCCATACCGTCAATTTCATTGAAGGTTTTATGCACGGTCTGAATTTCATCGTATCGAATTTCTTCCTTTTCAACCTGACTTTTGATTTCTTTGAGGCGTTTCTTATCCTGCTGAATCTCAAACTGCAGACAAGACAGATGTTCAGCCGTACTTCCTTTTTCTCCACGAATGAAATCATTGAAACCGGCTTTTTGCATATGGTTGAAGAAATCATCCTGCAGGATACTGTAAGACGGAATCAGCACAGGCTTACCTTTTTCATTGAATACAACATTACCATTTTCATCAACCGCCTGAGGTGACTTCCATTTCTTTGAATGGCTTATCTGATTAACCGTTTCTTTGACAGTACCCACAAGTGATTTGTCCTTGCACCGCTTTGTCCACAGAATTTGTTTCTCAACAACAGGCAGAGCCACAAGGTGCATATGATAGTGGTACACAGGTTTTCCGTACTGTTCTGTCAGAGCCACATTCAGTTCATCAGCGTGCATAACTGCAGCGATGATATTCTGTTCACCATACAAGGCAACTGCAAATTTGTAAGCTTCCTCATAAAACTCTTTTGCATACTCATAACCGCCGTGTGTTTCAAAGTAGTCTGTATTGACATCGAATATAACTTCATCAAAGACCTTTGCATCAGCTTTCAGACCTCTCATACAGACTCTCTTTTCGGATATGAGCTTATTCAGTTGTTCGTTGTAGGTCAGTTCACCGCAGCTCTTGAAATGCACATTCATATCACAACGAGCCGTATCAACATTCATATTTGCGTAAGACTCATTTTTTCTCTCATTATGCCTTTCACATTTGCCGATAGTGCTTTGTGTATGAGTGACAACTCTTGCTACACTATAGTTTTTCTTTGACATAGGTTTTACCTCCTTCCTGCATTACTGCCTTATTTGTTCCGCTGACTTTCTTCGAAAGCTCGTAATCCCACATTAGCCAGTGGCGAAGCCACGCCGCCAAGGTTCTGCCGTAGGCAGGTTCTTATGACACGTCCGCTTTCTCCGAAAGTGCGTAACCTACTATGACACTTTCATCCCATTTGGGCTGCAAAGATGTCAGTGGGCTCTGCGAGGCTCATAAACTAAAATTTCTCGCTTTTCAAGGGAGCGATAAACTTTAGTTGCGGTATATACCGCAGACGAGCTTCGCTATGTAAGGGTGGCTGTAGTATCCTTTATACCGAGATACTTTTGTGGGGGCAGTTATTATATATAGAAATTGCATCTACAAGTAATGGGAATAAGCCACATAAAATTGTTCCTGATTTTCAGAAAAAGTTTTTTACAAACAAAAAAGCCGTCACATAGACAGCACAAATAGCGGGAAGACATTTCATCCTCTCGCACAGTTTGCACTGAAACTATGTAACGGCTTAAAATTTAAGCTCTGATTGTCCGTATGTTACTGACCGAGTATTCGGACAGATACTCTTCAGGTCAGTACAGTGATTTACGCCTCACTATAGGCACTAATAAATAGGTGTTTCAGTTTATATGTAGTTGTAAGTAAATACATTATTTACCATTTTATCATTATAAAGAACATTTGTTTGTTTTGTCAAGTGCTTATTCAAAAAAATAGTAAATTCGGTTATATCTAAATGAATATGAACTAAGCCAACTCATTCTATATTTGAGTTGGCTTGGCTATTTTTTTCGGCAATATTTAATGTAACAACTCACAATAACTGTTAATTATTGTGAGTT
>JAFXLD010000003.1 GCA_017531385.1 Clostridia bacterium | reverse complement strand
TTTGTTTTACAAATATGAAATTTTTGCCTTCGGCAAAAGTGTCGGAAGCCGCTTTGCGGCTTGAATTATAAGAACCTGACTTCGTCAGAACCTTGTTATTCGCTTTGCTTATAATAATGGGTAAGGGCGAAGCCCTTCCTAAATATTTGCAAACAGCAAATATTTCACATACCCGATAGGGTATATTTCATATTGCGTAGCAATATTTCATACGCACTGCAAGTGCGTATTTCATTACAATAATTTAGCTTCGCTAAATTATTGTTTACGGAGGTGTAATTTTGGAACATAAATTTATTGATATTCAGGAAAATATAAAGTTTATTCGTAACAGAATAAACGAAGCAGCTGTAAGAAGCGGCAGAAGTGAAAAGGATGTCCGTTTTATGGCTGTTACAAAAACAGTTGATCCGGTATATATCAATCATGCAATTGAATGCGGTATTGATCTTATCGGTGAAAATAAAGTGCAGGAATTTCTTGCAAAAAAAGATGATCTCAGACTTGAAAAGGTGGAAAAACATCTGATCGGTCATCTTCAGTCAAACAAGGTTCGTAAAATCATAACCGAAGTTGACATGATTCAGTCTGTGGACAGCGTTTCTCTTGCAAAAGAAATAGAACGTCAGGCTGAAAAAAATAATATAACGGCTGATATTCTGCTTGAAATAAATGTCGGCAACGAGGAAAGCAAAACGGGAATGGATAAGTCACAGTTTTATGAAATTTTCTCGGAAATAGCAGAAATGAAACATATTTCAATCAAAGGATTGATGACAATTCCGCCAATTTGTGAAAATAACGGCGAATTAAGAAAATTTTTTGAGGAAATGTATAATCTGTTTATTGACATTAAGGCAAAAAAAATAGATAATGTAAGTATGGACATTTTGTCTATGGGAATGTCAGGCGATTATGAAGAGGCTATACTTTGCGGCTCAAATCTTGTAAGAGTCGGCTCGGCAATTTTCGGACCGAGAATATATAAATAAGAGAGGATTGTTTTATATGGGAATTTGGGAAAAATTCAAAACTTACATGGATGCTCCGGAACCTGATTATGATGATGAGGATGAGATGGAAGAAGAGGAAACAGAACAGGCTGAAGAAAAAACGGTAAAACCGAAACGTGAACCTGTAAAGAAATCTGCACCGAGAGATGATTATAATCTTGCTGCATTTGAAAGACCGTCTTCATCACGCTCTTCCTATAAGAGTTCCGCGGGCCATTCAACAAAGGTTGTTGACATTCATACAACCGCAAAACTTCAGGTTGTGCTTACAAAGCCTGAAAAGTTTTCAGATGCAAGAGAAATAGCTGATAATCTTAATGAAAAAAGAACTATCGTGCTCAATCTTGAATCCACCGGCAAGGACGAAGCTCTGCGACTTCTTGATTTCCTCAGCGGCGTTGCTTATGCAAATGACGGTGAAATCAAAAAAATCGCAAAAAGCACATTTATTATAACTCCGTACAATGTGGATGTTATGGGCGATCTGCTCTATGAGCTTGAAAATAACGGCGTTTACTTTGTCTGATAAAAAGAGAACTGCTTGAGAACGGAAGGTAATGGATATGACAGTTGATGAAATAAGAAAACACAGTTTTGAAAGTCTTCCCGAAGGGGGATATTCTCAGGAGAGTGTTGATGCCTTTGTTGACGAAATGGCAAAGGCCTACGGCGAACTTTTTGATGAAAACAAGGAAATCGTAAGAAGACTTACAATTTTCGCAAAGAAGCTTGATGAATACAAGCGTAACGAAAGTTACATGACAGAAACTCTGCTTACTGCACAGAAAACTGCCGCACAGACAATTGCCGGTGCGGAATCTGTTGTTGCAAAGATGATTGAAGCTGCAAAGAATGAAGGCAGAAAAATCATCAGCGAAGCAAGAGAGCGTTCAAACGAAATCTATGTTGACAGAGATAAGATTATTGCAGAGGCAGAAGCAAAAGCCAAAGAAATGACTGACAAGGCAGAGTCTGCTCTTGATGATGCCGTTGCTGAAGCAGAAAAAGAAGCTGATAAAATAATTGAAAACGCAAATGCTCAGGCAAAAGCTACTGTTGACGGTGCCAAAGCCGGTATTCAGCATACAATTGATGAAATCAATCAGAATGCAGACACAGTTATAAAAGAAGCAACCGAAACTGCTGAAAACCTTGTCAAAGAAGCAACAGAAAATGCCGAGGCCGTTACTGCAGAGGCAAATGAAACTGCTGAAAAAATTGTTGCAGAAGCTGTGGGTAAAGCACAGGCTGTCGTTGACGGTCTGATTGCAGATGCAAATAAGTCAAAATCCGATGCAGAAGCTCTCAAGGCTGAAGCTTTTGAAATGAAGAAAGAAGCTGTTCTGTATAATGAAGAGCAGGTTAAACTTGCTGATTTCTATAAATCAGAACAGATCAAGATGGCACATGAGGATGCAAGAAAAATAAGAAGTGACGCAGAAGCTTTTTCTCACAGTGTGACAGCAAAGGCAAAATCAGCTGCTGCAGCAATACTTATCAAAGCACAGACAGATGTAAATAGACTCAATGACGAGCTTCATGCAAATCTTGCAACTGTTAACAATGCGATTGAATCGGCTGTTGTAAGATACAATGCTGTCAAATCTGCTGCCGATGATATTTATGCAAAAATCAATGAGGCTCTTGCAGTTGTTCCCACTGAATGTGTACAGCCTGACAGTGCTCCTCTTGTTGCAGATGAGGCTGTTTTTGTAACAGACAGCGAAGCTCTCAATGAAGCAGTTGCTATGGAAGATATTGAACAGATACTTCTTTGCTTCGGTATTGACTCACAGGAGCTTATGAAATCGACAGAACAGCTTATTGCAGAAGAAGCTGAAAAACTTGAAGCTGCAGAAGAAACAGATGACGCTGCAGAAGAAGATGATGTTACTGAAATTGAAATTGTTCCGGTGGTTGAAGAAACTGCTGAAGAAACAGAAGATGCAGCTGAAGCGATTGAAGAATCTGAGATTCAGGAAGCAACAGAAGAAGAAATTGCAGAGGTTGTTGAAGAAGCAGTCGAAACAGCTCATGAAGCCACTGAAGATGTTGAAGAAGAAACCGAAACAGTCGAAAAAGTAACCGAAGAGGTTGCCGAGGATACATCTGAAGAGGCACAGGAAGAAGACGATTTTGAGTTCGACTTTGATTTTGACTTTGATGACGCAGAAGAAATTCCTGATGCTGAACAGAGTGAAGATGTGACAGTAGCAGAGGCTGATGATTTTGCAGAGGACGAAACTGCAGAAGAAACAGCTGAAGAAGAAAGTGTTGCAGACGAAATCGAAAATGAAGATGATGACGACCTTTTTGATGACGACTGGGATATTATTGATGCTGTTGCAGAAGATGATGATGTCAAAGAGTTCATCCCTGAAATTCCTGCCGGTGAAAATGACGGCGACGATGTTGATGAGCCGGATGAATCTGTTTTTGATCAGCTTGCTGATTCCGATGAGGATTTTGAAATAGATTTCAGCATGTTTGAAGTCGATGAAGAAAAGAAACGTGCAAGAGAGGCAGAAAAAGCTGAAAACCATTCACGCAAAAAGAAGAAAAACAGAAGAAAATGATAAAAAGTAAGAGATACATAGTCTTTTCCGTTCAGATCATATCGGCAGCGTTACTGGCTCTTGTCGACCAGTTGTTCAAAAAGCTTGCCGTAACACATCTGATGGGTAAAGAAGATATTGTTCTTATTAAAAATTTCATAGGGCTTTCCTATGCGGAAAATACAGGAGCTGCGTTCAGTGCTTTTTCAGATTCAACAATGCTCCTGTCCGTTATAACACTTATTTTGCTTCTGGGCGGAGTTATTTTCCTGTTTCTGGGCAAAATAGAGGGAAAAATACTCAATACTTGTGCCGTTCTGATTCTTGCAGGCGGTGCAGGTAATCTTATAGACCGCTTTGCACAGGGGTATGTTGTAGACTATATAAAAACACTGTTTATTGATTTCCCGATTTTCAATTTTGCTGATATACTTGTGGTTGTGGGTTGTTTTGTGATCTGCGGATATCTGATATATGATATAATCAGGGAAGAAAAGCAGAAGAAAAAGGAGAAAGCAGATGGAAATTCTTGAATTTGCCGTCAGTGAATCGGGAATAAGACTCGATAAATTCCTTTCCGATAATTCTTCGCTTTCAAGGTCTGCTGCATCACAGCTTATCGAGGACGGCGGTGTTACCGTCAACGGAAAAAAGGCATCAAAAAGTGTAAAACTCAAGGTGGGCGATATTGTCACAGCCGAAGTTCCCGAACCGAAGGAGCTTGATGTTGTTGCAGAAAATATTCCTCTCGATATAGTTTACGAAGACGATGACCTGCTTGTTGTCAACAAGCCGAAGGATATGGTTGTTCATCCCGCACCGGGAAATTACACAGGCACTCTTGTCAATGCGCTGATGTATCACTGTGGTGACAGTTTATCGGGCATTAACGGTGTGATAAGACCGGGTATTGTTCACAGAATTGATAAGGACACAAGCGGCCTTCTTATAGTTGCAAAAAATGATAAAGCTCATATTTCGCTTGCAGAACAGATTCAGAAGCACAGCTTCAGAAGAGAATACGAAGCTGTTGTGGTGGGGAATTTTAAAGAGGAAAAGGGCACTATCGACAGACCTCTCGGCAGAAGTCCCCATGACAGAAAAAAACAGGCAATAAACGGTCTGAACCCGAGAAATGCAGTAACACATTATGAAGTGATCGAAAGATTTGGCGGCTTTTGTCACTGCAAATTTATACTTGAAACAGGCAGAACACATCAGATAAGAGTTCATGCTGCATCAATGGGTCATCCCGTTGCAGGCGATACTGTTTACGGCGATGCAAAACACACTCACGGTCTTATGGGACAGTGTCTTCATGCAAGAGTGATCGGTTTTGTGCATCCCGTAACAGGGGAGTATCTTGAATTCACATCTGAACTGCCCGAATATTTTACATCATTTTTGAATAAATGCAGAAAATTATGAAAATGAAACAACTTTTTGGATTGATAGGTGCTGCAGGTGTGTTTGCGTTGTCTGCTGCAGCATATTCAGAGCTTTCAATCAAAACAACAGAATATAATCTTGATACAGGCAAACTTACCTGTCCGATAACTGCAACGGTGCTGTCAGATCTGCATTTTTCCGTATTCGGCAAAGATAATTGCTGTCTGGTTGATGCTGTCAGGAAAACAACCCCTGATATTATTCTGCTTGCCGGTGATTTTTTCGATTATCATGGCGAAAAAACAAACAAGGACAGAGTTGTTATAACTCTTGAAGCTCTTTGTGAAATTGCACCTGTTTATATGGTGCCCGGCAATCACGATATGCGTTTTGATGTGCATACAGGTGAAAGCTACAGGAAATATGCCGAAAGTGCAGGCGTTACGGTGCTTGACGGTGACATTGCAGATATCGAAATCAAAGGTCAGAAGATAAGGCTGGGCGGAATTTTTGATCACAGTGTTTATCTTGAGGATTACGGTGACCTTTGGCACTCTTCACCTGTTTATGAATATCTTAAAGAATTTGAAAAAACAGACAGTCTGAGCCTTCTTATGATGCACAGACCGAATACATTTATATATACAGATGATGAATGGAACTTTGATGCTGTTTTCTGCGGTCATGACCACGGCGGAATATGGCAGATTCCGTTTATCGGCGGTGTTTATGCACCTGAACAGGGCTTTTTGCCCGAATATGATAAGGGCGAATACGATGTCTGCGGAACAAAAATGTTCCTTTCGGCAGGTCTTGAGGGGTACTATCTCGTTCCCAGACTTTTCAACAGAGTTGAAATTTTAAAAATTACAATAAACTAAAAAATGCATTATCATAGGAGTGATAATATGGACGCTAATGTTAAAAAACAGCTTCTTCTCGATGCAGTAAAAATCCGTAAGGGCATTATCGAGGGAACATTCAATGCAAAATCAGGTCATCCCGGCGGTTCACTTTCAATCGCAGATGTACTTGCGTATCTTTACAGATGCGAACTGCAAGTTGATGCTTCTGCTCCCAAAGCAGAAAACAGAGACAGACTTGTTCTTTCAAAAGGTCATGCAGCACCTGCTCTTTACGCAACGCTTGCAAATGCAGGTTTCTTCCCTGTGGAGGACCTTAAAACTCTCAGAAAGAGCAGTTCATATCTTCAGGGACATCCCAACATGACATATATCCCCGGCGTTGACATGAGCACAGGTTCACTCGGTCAGGGAATTTCAGCAGCTGCAGGTATGGCTCTGGGTTCAAAGTTCTCAGGCGATGCTTTCAGAGTTTATGCAATTCTCGGTGACGGCGAAATTCAGGAAGGTCAGGTATGGGAAGCAGCAATGTTCGCAGCAGCAAAGAAGCTTGATAACTTCGTTGCAATCGTTGACAACAACAATCTTCAGATTGACGGTACTGTTGAACAGGTCAATTCACCCTATCCCATTGATGAAAAATTTGCAGCATTCGGCTGGAACGTAATTAATATTGACGGTCATTCATTTGAAGAAATTGCAGATGCATTTGCTGCTGCAAAGGAATGCAAGGGCAAGCCCACAGCAATTGTCATGAAGACAACAAAGGGCAAGGGCGTTTCTTTTATGGAAAATCAGGTTTCATGGCACGGTGCAGCACCCAATGCAGAGCAGTATGAAATTGCAATGGCTGAACTTAATGCCGTACAGGCAGAATTGGAGGGCTAATGATGGCAGACGTAATAAAAACAGCAACAAGAGATGCCTACGGTAAGGCTCTCGTTGAACTCGGACAGAAAAATGATAAAGTTATCGTTTTTGATGCTGACCTTGCAGCAGCTACAAAAACAGGTATGTTCAAAAAGGAATTCCCCGACAGATTTATTGACTGCGGTATCGCAGAAGGTAATATGATGGGTGTTGCTGCCGGTATGGCAACGGCAGGCTATACTGTTTTTGCATCAAGCTTCGCAATGTTTGCTGCAGGCAGAGCTTTTGAACAGGTAAGAAATACAATCGGTTATCCTCATCTTAATGTTAAAATCGGCGCAACTCACGCAGGCATCTCTGTTGGTGAGGACGGTGCAAGCCATCAGTGCTGTGAAGATATCGCTCTTATGAGAACAATCCCCGGCATGACAATCATCAATCCTGCAGACGATATCGAAGCAAGACTTGCTGTTATGGCGGCAGCAGAGATGGACGGCCCCGTTTATATGCGATTCGGCAGACTTGCTGTGCCCAGAATTTTTGATGAAAACTACAAATTTGAAATCGGCAAGGGTGTTTATCTCAAGGATGGCAAGGATGTTACAATCATTGCAACAGGTCTTATGGTTGAAAGAGCACTTCAGGCTGCTGAAAAGCTCGCAGCTGAGGGTATCGACGCAGCCGTAATCAACATGGCTACAATCAAGCCCATCGACAGAGACATTATAATTGATGCAGCAAAGAAAACAGGAGCAATTGTAACTGCTGAGGAACACAATGTTATCGGTGGTCTCGGCGAAGCTGTTGCAGCTGTTGTTGCAGAAACAACTCCCGTACCTGTACTCAGAGTCGGTGTTGAAGATACATTCGGTAAGTCAGGTCCTGCACTTGAGCTTCTTGAAATCTTCGGTCTTAATGCAGAAAATATCTGTGCTAAGGCAAAAGCAGCAATTGAACTTAAAAAATAATTTTATGGTGATCTTATGTCAAAAGTATTGAATGCTTCATTTTTTAATGAATTTATAGATATGGTGGATCTTTGCTGTTCGCTGGGTTGGAATGAACGCAACGGCGGCAATATGTCCTACCGTATAAGTGATGAAGATATCGAGGCGATAAAGTCCGATTTTTTATTTGACAAACCCTGGATAACTATCGGTGTTTCCGTGCCGAATCTCGCAAATGAATATTTCCTTGTAACAGGCAGCGGAAAGTATTTCCGTTATACTAAAGCTGACCCCGAAAACTGTGTTTGCATTGCTCAGATTGATGAAAACGGTGAAAACTACAGAATCGTATGGGGCCTTGCATCAGGCGGCAGACCCACAAGTGAATTCCCCACACATCTTCTTAATCACAGCGTTAAAAAGGATATTACTGACGGCAGACACAGACTTGTGATGCACGTGCATCCTGTCAATACAATTGCACTTACATTTGTGCTTCCTCAGAATGACAAGGACTTCACAAGAGAAATCTGGGATATGATGCCCGAATGTGCAGTTGTGTTCCCGAGAGGAATCGGTATTCTTCCTCTTATGCTTACCGGCAGTATCGACATTGCAAAAGCAACAGCAGAAAAATTCAAAGAATACGACGTTGTTGTATGGTCAATGCACGGTATTTTCAGCTCAGGTGAAGATTTCAAATCTGTTTTCGGTATAATTGAAACTGTTGAAAAAGCGGCAGAGATTCTTGTCAAGGTTATCTCCATGGGCGGAAAAAAGATCCGTCCCACAGCTCAGGAAATCATTGATGTCTGCGACGAATATAACCTTGATATCAATAAATCATTGTTATAAAATAAAAAAATTAAAAAAATCCATAAAATATACAAAAACATCTTGTTATTTTGATAAAGATATGTTAAAATTACAAGTACTATAGAAGAATGGGTGATAATTTTATGGCATCATTTTGTCCCAAATGCGGCTATAAGCTGTCAATGATAGACATAAAACCGGAATGTCCCGTGTGCGGAATCAATCTGGTTTATTACGGAATGGAAGAATCTCTTAAGGAAGAAGCAGACAGAGCGGAGTTTGAGCATGCTGCAAGTCAGCCTATGATGGACAGACTCAAAGCGGCAACAATCGGTCATCCCGTTGCAATCGTAAGACTTATTTTCAGTATTCTTCCTCTTGTTGCAACACTTGCTCCCATGGGTAAAGTTGTTGTTAATCTGCCCTTTTTCCAGGAAACAACAACCATTAATATTATAGCAATAATCAACAAAGTTTTCATGGCTCTGGATTTTGATTATATGCTTTCTATTGTAGGCTCTGAAATGGTAGGTACAGCTTACATTTTCTATCTTGTTGCGCTTCTCGGTTTTGTATTGATGGCACTTGCAACGGTCGTAAATATTGTAAATCTTTTCTTCTCATGCGGAAAAAAAGGTATCAAGCGAAATATAACAACTGCAGCCGTAGGTATTGTTTTCACTGTGATTGCATCAGTCGGTCTTGCAATGTGGCTGTCAATGGTTTCAGCAGCTGTTCCTGATGTTTTCAGCGGTACATTCAATGTTTTAGGTCCCATCTGCATAGTACTCGGATTTGTTCTTCAGATCGTGATTAATGTTGTTTACAAGAAGATGAACATTCAGGTTAAGTACAAAGATATGTCCAAGTATCTTCTTTCATATGATGAACGCAAAGCTCTTGAAGAAAAAGAAGAGGCTGAAAAAGCAGAAGCAGAAGCTTAAAATGTTATACGTCACTCCCGGAGTTATCTTCGGGAGTTTTTTATGCTTGATTAAACTATGTTGATTGACTTTTGAACATCTTTTTGACATGTTTTGAACAAAGTTTTGAATATCGGAACGCCATTTTCAATTTCAGTAACGTTATCTTTATCATATCATTTTCTTTTTCATTATCATTATCGGTATTTCTGGTAAACCGTCGCATGCGTTGGCATACGACGGCATTTTTTTGATTATAGCAGATGCTCGGTGGTTTCAGGTGGAAGTTCAATTCCGCATTCCTTCATTTTCTGCCATCTGAGTTTTGCATTTTCTTTGTTTCTGTTACAAACTGCTTCATATTTAGCTCTGTCACGGTCAAGAGTGTCTTTGACCATGTAAAAAGCTATCATGGTTTTTTCATTCAGATTTTGCGGTTCAGTTTTTTCTCGCTCATAGTGGAAAATTGCGCGTATCAGCTTGCCCAATTCATCATCGGTCAGCAGTCTGAACCAGTTCCAATAATCATGATATAAAATAAACGATTTTTTTATTTTCATTTTTTTACTCCTTAAGAACAAATGTTTTGTGATTTTAGTATAGAACAAATGTTTGCGTTTGTCAAGATAAAACGCAAAAAAAGTTCCCGCTACAGAAGCAGGAACTTAAATATAAGATTTGTTTAAATATCTTCAAGACGTGATGCTTTGCGAAGAATTTTTCTGGCATCAGATGAATTAACTTTTCCGTTTTTGTCAATGTCTGCACACACAAAATTTCTGCCTGTTATGTATTCCATCATTGCAGAAACGCGCAGTGCGATTCTTGCATCTTTTGCCGTTACAATACCGTCACCATCTGTGTCACCACGGACAAAATTAATTTCATCGCCTACACAGATGACATCTTCACCGATAAATTCAGCAGTATTGTTGCCGGTATCCATAACCGTAACACTTGCTTTATAAGTGCCCTTTGAATCCGGTGTGAAAGAAATTGTATTTGCAGTGCTGAATGTGCCTGAATAAATTTTCACATCGTCTTTATAAACATAGAAAGAGTAGAAATATTTACTGCTTGTGCCACCCTGTGCAAGTGCTGTCCATGTTATGGCGTTATCAGAGAAAACAGCAGGTCTGTCGGCTGACAATGAAGTTACGGAAAGGGGAGTGGAAAGTCTGAGTGTATATGTCAGACAGATCCAGCCTGTTTTTCCGCCCCATTCAACTTTGCCCCAGTTGTCCTTGATTTCGGTTACCAGAACAGTTTCTCCGTTTGGAATAAGATCGAGTGAATCGGATGTTGTGTTCGGTTTTTCCCTGATTCTGAGCATTGAGGCAGTGACAATATATTTACCGGGAATATAAACGGTATCGCTGTTTTCCCAGTCATCGGGATTTTCAACTGAGCCTGCAAGATGTTCTGTTTTACCGTTTGTAAAGTAAACACAGCCGTATGCATTGCCGTTCATTTTTTTGTAGGATGACATGAACCTTTCAAGTGAAAGCACAGTTCCCGTTCCTTCGGGATAATAAGTTCTGTCGTAAGTAATGCCGAAAGAATCTGCAAAATAGACATAGCCGTCAATTATGGCTCTGATGTAAAGAACATGTGTCGAACCGCTTGTTCCTCCTGTTCCGAGACAGTACACAACATTGTAAATTTCATTGCCGTATTGAGAAACAAGATCGTAAAGGCAGTTAGCACCACTGATGGTGACAACATTATAGCCACCTGAGGTCTTTGATTCATTTTTGAAATGATTGTACCATAAGTTGCCTGAACCTGAATAGTCAAGACCGCCTTTGTAAATACCCATTGCTCTGAGCTGATACGCAGTAGCAAGGTTACAATTTCCGTAAAAAGATCTTCTGCCGGCAATTGAAAGCGCAGAATCATAGTTAGCGGTAATACTGCTGAGCAGTTCTTTATCGTATGCAAAAGCATTGAGCGAACATACAGACAGCAGCATTATCACCATAACAAGGAATGCTGTTAACTTTTTCATCAAAAAACTCCAATTTAAAATTTATCTATTTTTGCGACAACACGCAGGATGAGTCTTGCGTCGGCAGCCTTTATTCTGCCGTCTTCATTTACATCCATTGCGTATAAAAAAGCCTCATCAACTTTTTCAAGCCCTGCTGAGTATCTGAGTGTATAGCGGGCATCTGCTGCGGTGAGCTCTCCGTCGCAGTTTGCGTCACCTTTTTTAGCTTTTTCGTCGGCTGTGAGATTGCCGCCTTCAGCCTGAGTGACTGTTGAATCAGCATCTTTCACTGTTACCTGTGCGGTGTAGTTTCCGCCTTTCGGAACAGTGAAAGTAAACTCGCTTGTGCTGATATTTTCAGATTCGAGCACAAGAATATCGTCGCAATATATACTGAATTTGCAGGTGTAAGAGCCTGTTCCGCCCAGCACTTCGGCAGAGCAGGTGACTGACTTGCCTGCAACAGCATAATCAGAGGAAAAGGACACATTGCTGACCGAAAGAGGTCTTATGACGGTAATGTCATCGCTTTTTACCGATACGACCTGTGAACGGCTGTCCATGATATTGACGATAACATTGTAAACACCGCTATCGTCGGGTGGATAAGTGAATTTAGTGTAATTTTTTTTGTAAGGAGAACTGTAAATGACGGTATCGTCTTTGTACAGAGTATAAGAATACTGCAGCTCACCTTCACCACCTGTTACATCAAGTGACCATGAAACAGACTGACCGAGTATTGCAGCCGGCATATCAGCTTTGAATGAGTTTGCAACAATCGGAATGAAAATGTTTGTTTCCGTGCTTGATGCCATTGTGGTTTTTCCGCTTACCTTGTCGTAAACACTGACCACCACATAGTAAGAACCTGTGGTTTTTACTGTATGAGGGAAATCATTGTAATCGCTGTAATTCCTTTTATCAATAAGTTTTCCGTCTTTGTAGAGATCGAAAGTATACAGATAGTCACCGCTGCCGCCGGAAGTTGATGCTTTCCATCTGATTTCTCCGCCGACTGTTCCGTCTGTTGTGGCTGAAACAGTAAGGCTGAGTTTCGGCTCTGTGGGAGTAGCATCGGGAACTTTTATTGCGTTAAGTTCAACATACGCATAGTTTCCGGCTTCATCGAAAGCGTAGATGAATGTATAGTAATAACCTGTACGGTTTCCGAATTCTGCAATATCAATGGTCATACTTGCAGTTGCCGTTGTTTCCTGTTTGTACCACTTTGCATTCTGAGAGCCGTCATCCTTATGGAATACGGCAAAATATATTGAAGTCACATTGACATTATCAGATGCTGTGCAGGAAACAGTGTATCCCTGAGAGGTGATATCACTTACCATTACATCGCTGATTTCGGGAGCGATGTCATCCTTCCGGTAGGCAGGAGAATTGGAATAATTATTCCAGTTGATGGTTGCACAGAAGTTATATGTTCTTGTACGTCTGGGATTTTTACTTGAAGCAGCATAAAGTGTGCCGAGATTTACCGTTCCGTAAGCGTTTCTTACTTCGTAATAAAAACTTGCGGCACCTGCTCTGCCGTTCTGGTTTTCAAAATCGGCAAAGAAAACGAGAGCTTCAGGCTCGGTTATGCCCAGAGCCATACCGTGGTCGACGTATTCGCTGATGTATTTCCACGCGGTTTCGTCCTGAACTTTACGGCTTTCAGCTGTTGAAAGAAAAACAGCAATTACCGAAGCTTCCGCACTTGTGGGAATTTTTGTATTCCATGAATATGATGTGATAATTTCGTTATAAAGTGATGAGCCGAGGATGCTGAGTGCCTGAGTGGGATTCAGAGCAACGATATCTTTAAGGAGATTGAGCGCATTTGTACCGTGCCAACAGATTTTACCGATACTCAGAGAGCCGTTATCGTTTCTCACGACAGTGGTGTAGTTACCTTCGTTTGTCATGATGATGTCTGTTGTGGCATTAACTATCTGATTGAAAGATGCTGCAGATGCAGAAAGGGGAAAAGAGGATACGATAAGAATGATTGCTGTTACAAATGAAAAAAGGCGGAAAAGTCTGTTTTTCATAAGTTTTAACCCCCGTTATTTTGTTTTTGCCGGCATGGTGAAAAGTATTTTACCTTGCCACAGCTTTGTATTCTACCATCTTTCGTCATTTTAGTCAATATCAAAGCAAATTCTTTGTGAAAACGTCACAAACAGCAGATATGATCAATTGAGTGTTTGTAAACAATAACTATGAAATTATTACAAATTTGTAATAATTGCCACGATTTCAATATATGTACAGCCTGTGTTTTTTATTCATAAAATGATTTTTGTTAATAAACAGAACAAAAAAGTATTGAATATTCAGCCACTTTTTTATATTATATAATTATAAAAACATTATAAAGGGAAAATATTATGAAAATCAGAATTGACACATCCGTAAAGCGTGGTTTGTTTGAGGGATTCGGTGCAAGTGGTGCATGGTGGGCACAGGTTGTAGGCGGCTGGGAGCATATTGATGAAGCCAGCGGTCTTGCTGTTCGTGACAGAATATCACAGCTCCTTTACAGCAAAGAAAACGGTATAGCCTTACGAACTTACAGGTATAATATCGGTGCAGGTTCGGCACATTCGGGAAACGGCAATATTGACAATCCTCTCAGAAGAACAGAGAGCTTTGATATGGGTGCGGGGAAATATGATTTCAGCCGTGATGCGAATGCTGTTTATATGATGAAACAGGCTGCAAAAGACGGCGCAGATGAAATTATTCTGTTTGTAAATTCACCTGTTGAAAGACTTACAAAAAACGGTTGGTCACATCTTGGTAAAAATCAGATAATGCGTGATAACCTTGCTCCTGAGAATTATGAGGCGTTTGCAAAGTATTGTCTTGATGTAACTGAGCATTTTGTGGATGAAGGTTTGCCTGTAAAATATCTTTCACCCATAAATGAACCCATCTGGATATGGAACGGCGGTCAGGAAGGCTGTCATTACAGTCCTTGGGCAGCAGGCAGAGTTATGAAAATCTTTGCAGATGAAATGCTGAAAAGAGAAAAACTCAGGGATGTGAAGCTTTCGGGTGTTGAATCAGGAGATGTGCGCTGGTTCAATAAGTCATATACTCATGCTCTTATGCACTATAAAAGTGTGAGAGAAAAAATTGATGCAGTTGATGTTCATTCATACTGTCTGCCTTTACCCATTCCCGTAAAAGGCTTTAATGACAGAGTCGCATTCATCACAAGATACAGAAAATGGCTTGATAAGCACTATCCCGATTTAGAAGTCAGAATGAGTGAATGGTGCCATATGAAAGGCGGAAGAGACAAGACAATGGATTCTGCTCTTGTTATGGCAAACGTCATTTACGAAGATATATCAATTCTCAATGTTTCTTCATGGCAGCACTGGATTGCTGTTTCTGAGGTTGATTACTGCGACGGATTGATTTATATAAATCTCGGTGACAAAACCTTTGAAATGACAAAGCGTTATTACGCAACAGGCAATTTCTCCAAGTATATTCCCTTTGGTGCTGAAAAAGTCGGTGTGAAATGTGATAACGGAAATCTGAAAGTCCTTGCTTTCAGAAAGAATGAAGAGAATATTTTAATTGTTATCAATGATACCGATAAAACGGAAAATATCACACTTGAAGATGCAAAGGAAAGTGTGAAACTCGTTGTAACAGACATGGATAACGACCTTGCAGAAAAAGTTGCAGACAAAAATATTGAAATTTCAGCAAAGAGCGTTAATACCATAATTTTTTGATTTAAGGATGTGTTTTTCTTGAACATAAAAGAAACGGCAAACAAGGCTCTTGGGTTGTTCAGAAACAATTGGAAAACTCCGCCTGAAGGCAGATATATGAGTATCAAGGAGATAACATCTCTGTCTGTGGGCGGTATCGGTGTAAAACTTATCGTTCACTGCATAAGCCAGATGATAATTGCCACAAACAACACTTTTCTGGGCAATACAATCGGCATTGATGCAGGTTCACTTTACATAATTTATATAATCGGTCTGTTGTCATCATTCCCTCTTACGGGGCTTCGTGCAAACATGATAGACAACACCCGTGGCATGAAAGGAAAATACCGTCCTTACATAATTTCAATGGGTATTCCCACGGTTGCGATCGGTATTTTCATGATAATGCTTCCTTATGAAAGCATGTCGCTTTTCTGGAAGTGTTTCTGGGTGCTTCTGTGCAACATAGGCTTCCAGTTTTTCTTCAACTTCATGAACGATGCTTACGACAGCCTCATAAACGTTCTTTCACCCAACTCAATTGAGCGTTCAGATGTGCTTTCAATCCGTTGCATTGTTGAAAACCTTTCACCGTCAATTGCAAACATCTTTTTTCCTATTGTCGCAAAGCTTATAACAGGTCAGGATACACTTTATGATCTGAGAGTTTACAGAATCCTGTTTCCGCCCTTGCTTTTTGTGGGATTTCTGATTTCGATTGTTGCATATGTCAACACAGAAGAAAAAATCGTAAGACCAAAGAAACACATAGTTCAGGTGCGTTTTTCCGATGCTTTCAGAGCCGTTGCATCAAATAAATATTTCTGGATAATTTCACTTGCAGGCTGGATGGGATTCCTTGAAGGCTCATTCGCAAGCATAATGGGCTGGATGTATCATTATCAGTCAGCCTGTTCGGCAGGTCAGTATGCAGTCATCACAGCAATTGCAGGCAATGCCTCTTTCTGGCCGAATATCGTGGCTCCGTTCTTTATCAGAAAATACGGCAAAAAGAAGATTATCATTTTCTCGAATGTGCTGAACATCGGTCTTATTGCACTTATGCTTCCCGTTGTCCGTATGACAGGAACAGCACACATCATATGGATGCTTCTTTTCTGTTCGTTCATCAATCAGTTCATAACATCACTCGGGCATCTTATAACACCCAGTATCAATGCCGATATAAGAGATTATCAGCAGTATATTTCGGGTGAGAGAATCGACGGAATGTTTGCCGCTGTGGGACTTATCGGTAACGTCATAAGCATGGTGACAAGCGGTGTTCTTCCGATTATCTATGACAGAGTAGGGCTTAATGCGGAAACAGCCGTTTCACTTGGTTACAGTGCAAACAACGTTTACGATGTTCTTTATAATCACGAATATTTCGTAAATATCAGTAGCGTGCTTGTTATTGCATCTGTTATCGGTGCTGTGATGAACGTTATCCCCATGTTTTTCTATGACTTCACCGAAACAAAGCAGAGAGCTATGGTGCGTGTTCTTAAGATAAGAGCAGCATTTGAGGACAGGGATACCGATTCTCTTTCCGAAGAAGCACGTACGGAATGTGTTAAAATCATAAATGATGCTGAAAAGTATTATAATAAACCTCTTTCTTCCGATAAGACAAAGGAAGCAAAAACCGAAAACGAAGAAATTGAGATTTCAAAGTTTATAATGGATGAGCTTAACCGTTATAACACAGCCGAAGGCAGATTTGCACTTTCCCTTGCAAAGAAAATTGTATCGGCAGGGCTTGAAGGTTACCATACGGCAGACATTATCACAAAGAATGACATCAGACAGCTTCCCTGCGGTACAGCCGAAGAAAAGAAAGTCAGAAAATATGCAAAGAAGATGTACCGTGACATAAAATATTCTGCAAAAGCCGCAAGAAGATATTTCCATGACGGTATAACTGTGTTTGATGATTCCATTCTCGAACAGCTTTATAAAGAGGAATATGATGCAGAAGTCGCTCTTCAGAATGCTCTCAAAGGTATGAAAAAAGCAAAGGAAAACGGCGAGGACATAAATGTCCACAGAAATGCTGTTACAGTTTGCAGAAAACAGAGTCAGCAGATAAAATCTCAGATAAAAACAGCAAATCACAATAATTCGGTTTATTATTCTGCTGCAAAGCCCTGGCTTGATGCACAGAAAACAATAAATCAGCAGATAAATTATGCTGATTACACTTCAATTTTCAGCATTTAAGGAGGTTATTTTATGCGTTATTCAATTATTTTAATCGCAAGAAAAATCACGGCATGGTTTATGAGTATTTTTATGGCTCTTGGTATAATGGGTGGAACAGATACCGAAGAACCGGATATCCAGCGTGGTGAAGAGAACACAATCACGGCTTATGATAAAGCCAATTCGGACTATTCTCTTTCCATTGATGCTGCTAACGAAATCCACGATATCAGCGAATTGCTTTACGGTATTTTCTTTGAGGACATCAATTTCGCCGCTGACGGTGGTGTTTATGCTGAAAAAGTTGTGAACCGTTCATTTGAATACGGTGAACTTGCCGCTGACGACGAGCTTCACGGCTGGAGTCAGGTGGGGACGGCAGATTACAGCGTAACTGTCGGTGATGCTGTAAACGGTCTTAATGCAAACAACACAAACTATCTTGTTATCAATAATACAAGCGGAGCCCTTGGTGGTGTTCAGAACAAGGGCTTCCTTGAGGGTATGGCTATTGAAAAAGATGTGACATATGATTTCTCCGTTTATGCAAAGGCAATTGACGGTTATAACGGAAAGGTTACAGTCCGTCTTGTTGCAGGTGAAGAAACAGCAGGTGAAGCAACTTTCGGCGGTCTGACTGCTGACTGGGCAAAATATGAAGTGAAAGTAAAATCAACTGTTACAGCAACATCGGATGTATATCTTCAGGTACTTATTGATAACGGAAAAGTCGCATTCGATATGGTTTCTCTTTTCCCGCCTACATACAATAATCACGGAATGAGAACAGATCTTGTGACAAAACTTGCCGAGCTTGAGCCTGCATTTTTAAGATTCCCCGGTGGCTGTGTAATTGAAGGCTATGATGCCGAAACAGCTTACAACTGGAAACATTCAATCGGAGTCGGTGCAGACGGACTTCCTCTTGAATTCGGCGGTACATACGGTGATGTTGCAACCCGTCCTCTGGGTATCAACCTCTGGACTAATATCGCAATTTCAGACGATCCTCTGCCTTGTTATATGAGTTACGGACTTGGTTTCTATGAATATTTCGTTCTTGCCGAGGACATCGGTGCTCTGGGTGTGCCCGTTCTTAACTGCGGTCTTTTCTGTCAGATGAGAGGCAAAGGTTCCGTTGCTATGGATACTCCCGAATTCAGTCAGTATCTTCAGGATATGGCAGATCTTGTTGAATTCTGCCGTGGTGACGAAACAACAACATGGGGTAAAGTCAGAGTTTCTCTCGGTCATGCAGAGCCTTTTGAGCTTAAATATATCTGCATCGGTAATGAAAACGAAGGACCGGATTATTACGAGAGATATGAAGCTTTCCTTGAAAGATTCAACGAGGAAAAGGCAAAGAATCCCGAACTTTATGACGGGCTTGAGCTTATCTATTCATCAGGTGCATCAGAAGCAACATCAGGCTGGAACTACTATAATGCTTATGTGAATGCTTATGATTATGTTTCCGAGAACGGCATAACTATAGATGAGTATGCAGGAGCTATTGACCAGCATTATTATATGATACCCGATTGGTTCCGCAAGAATACAGATTATTATGATGAGAATAACTACATCAGAAACTATGAAGGCATGACAGATACCATTTACGGTGGCGCAATCAAAGTTTTTGTGGGCGAATATGCCGCAAAGTCCAACACTCTTGAGGCTGCACTTGCAGAAGCAGCATATATGACAGGTCTTGAAAGAAACGGCGATATTGTCGAAATGGCAGCATATGCACCACTTTTCGGTAACCTCACTGCAACACACTGGGCACCCGACCTTATCTGGTTCAATAATCATCTTTCAACAGGCTCAATCAATTACTATATGCAGAAGCTTTTCTCAACAAATGCAGGTACTTCACTTCTCGATTCAGAGCTTGACGGTGCATTGATAGCTCCTGATGATCTTACGGGTATGGTAGGTCTTGGCACATGGTACACACAGGCTGAGTTTGATAATGTAAAAGTTACGGACAATGCAACAGGTGAAGTTCTGGCTTCCGATGAATTTGATAAGTTTGATTTCTGGTGGAACTGGCACAAGATGGGTGAAGGCAAGTGGAAAACATCAGACGGCAAAGTGACTCAGACAGTTTCAGAACATGATTTCAATGAACAGGGCGCAACAGCTTACTTCGGAGAAACAGAGTGGTCGAATTATACCTATACATTTGAAGCAACAAAGAAAGAGGGTGCAGAAGGTTTCTTTGTACCGTTCCTTGTGGAAGACGAAAACAACCTTTTCTATTGGAACATCGGCGGTTG
Source organism: Clostridia bacterium (assembly GCA_017531385.1). Lineage (GTDB taxonomy): Bacteria > Bacillota > Clostridia > Oscillospirales > Acutalibacteraceae > UBA1081. Next base: position 16,158 of record JAFXLD010000003.1, on the reverse strand, counting down.
GGACAATACAAAATCTGCACTTCAGAGAGTTGAAAACGGAGTGAAGTCAGGTGCTATAAACGGCACGGCAACTGATTTTACCGTAGAAGACGGTGTGACATACGAGATAAAGCTTGTTGTTGACGGCACAAACATCAAAGGCTATATCGACGGTGAGCTTCAGTTTGATTATGCTGCAGAATCAAAAACAAATGCCGAAGCTTATCAGGTTGTATCAACCGATGAAAGCGGAGACATCATTATCAAGCTTGTAAATGTGACAGAAAGCGACAGAACATTTGCAATTGATATCGCAAATGCTGATGTTGCATCGACAGCAAAAGTTTATCAGGTTGCAGGTGACAGCCTTGTAAATGATAATATCCTCGGAGAAGAGGAAGATTGCAAGATGGTCGAATTTACTGTTAACGGAGTTAAGCATCAGTTCAATTATACCGTTCCGCAGTATTCTGCAACTGTTATCAGAATTTCAAAATAACATCACAAAACCGACCCGAAAGGTCGGTTTTAATTTTTTATAATAAAATTGCTTAAAAACCTTGAATTTTTTCTGCAATTATTGTACAATAATTACACATATTATAGGTGTAAACAAAAAATCAAGGAGGTATTTTTAATGCCTACACAAAAAACTACAAAAATTACGACTAATTACAGCGATCTTGTTCTTCGTGCATCAAAGGGACATTTTGTTTCCTCTCATTCTCACAGCAACTATTATATTGACGTTGCCGCACAGAAATCCAGACTTTCCGAAGCAAAAGCTGTTGCAAAAGAACTCTGCCGTAATTATAACTATAACACAAAGATTGTTGACACAATTCTCTGCCTTGACGGTACGGAAGTTATCGGCACCTGTCTTGCAGATGAACTCACAAAGAATTCATTTATAAACATAAATGCACATCAGACAATTTATGTTGTAACTCCCGAAATGACAGGCAACTCGCAGCTTCTGTTCAGAGATAATATCGTGCCCATGGTAAAGGATAAGCACGTTCTTGTTCTTGCAGTTTCCGTTGCAACAGGTCATACTGCAAATTCAGCTATTGATGCTGTCAGATATTACGGCGGTGAGGTTGTCGGTATTGCATCTATATTCGCAACACAGACAGAGTGCGGCGGTTATCCTGTTGAATCTGTATTCAATCCCAATGACCTGAAAGATTATTTCACAGTGCCTGCACATGAATGTCCCTTGTGTAAGGAAAAGGTGAAAATCGACGCACTTATCAATAGTTACGGTTTTTCAAAATTATAATAAAAATACGGAAGGAGCTGTGCGGAACAGCTCCTTTTTTTATTCAGTATCGGTTTTATCCATCAGCTTCATCACAAGCCTTAATGTGTCGAGCGGTTGTTCGCCGTTTACAACTTTGACTGAAATATAGGGCTTTGCGGCAGCACTGACAAGAATTCTTCCACGCATTGCTTTTGCCAGAGTGGCAACCTGTGCGGCATCAATATTGTCGGAATAAAGCAGAAGATTATTGCCGTTCTGCTTGATTTCATATATTTTATGTTTTACAGCCGAGTTTCTGATGAGCGCAACTGTGATAAGTCCGTTCACACTTTCGGGAACATCACCGTAACGGTCGATAAGCTCATCAAGAACATCGGAAGCCCCGTCTTCGCTTCTGATAGATGCAATTTTTCTGTACATTGCAAGTCTTTGCGGAATGGAATCAATATATTTTTCGGGAATGTGTGCATCAATTCTGATGTCAACAAGACATTCTCTTTCGGGCTCTCTGACTTCCTGTGTCTGTTCTTCGCTGACAGCCTCGGAAAGCATCTGCAGATACATATCATAGCCCACAGCCTCAAGATGTCCGTGCTGTTTTGCGCCCAGAATATTGCCTGCACCCCGGATTTCAAGGTCTTTCATTGCGATTTTGAAGCCTGAACCGAACTCGGTGTATTCCCGTATTGCAGAAAGACGTCTCTGTGCGATTTCCGAAAGCTCTTTACCTCGTCTGAATGTGAAATACGCAAAACCTCGTCTTGATGATCTTCCGACTCTGCCTCTTATCTGATGAAGCTGTGCAAGTCCCATTCTGTCTGCATTTTCAATGATGAGGGTGTTTACATTCGGCACGTCAACACCCGTTTCAATGATTGTTGTGCAGACGAGAATCTGAATTTCACCGTCAAGAAGCTGACGCCATACTTCGCTAAGTTCTTCCTCTGCCATTTTTCCGTGAGCCACGGCAATGTTTGCTTCGGGAATGAATTTACGGATTTCTGCCGCTTTTTCTTCAATATCTTCCACCTTGTTGTAAAGGTAATAAATCTGACCGCCACGACGCAGTTCTTTTTCCATGGCTTCGGCAAGTATACCCATATCGTGCTCCATTACATAAGTCTGAACGGGAGAACGGTCAAGGGGAGCCTCTTCAATAACGGACATATCACGGATGCCTGTCATCGCCATGTTAAGCGTTCTGGGAATGGGTGTTGCAGAGAGTGTGAGCACATCAACAGACGGAAAAACAGTTTTGAATTTTTCCTTCTGTGCAACACCGAAACGCTGTTCTTCGTCGATTATAACAAGCCCCAGATCCTTGAATTTTACATCTTTTGAAATAATTCTGTGGGTGCCGACGATGACATCAATATAGCCTTTTTTAACATCTTCGATTATCTTTGACTGCTGTTTTGCGTTTCTGAAACGTGACAGCATTTCTATTCTTACGGGAAAACCTTCAAAACGGCGCATCAATGTGCGATAATGCTGAAGCGCAAGAATTGTTGTTGGTACAAGAATGGCACATTGTTTGCCGTCTGCAATACATTTGAATGCGGCTCTCAGGGCAACCTCAGTTTTTCCGAAACCAACATCACCGCAGAGAAGTCTGTCCATGGGGTATGGTTTTTCCATGTCCTGCTTGATTTCATATATGCAACGGAGCTGGTCGTCTGTTTCGTCAAATTCAAAACGGCGCTCGAAATCGCTCTGCATATCAATATCGGGAGAGAATGAATAACCGGGTGTGCTGTGGCGTTTTGCATAGAGAGCAAGAAGCTCCTTTGCCATGTCTTTGACAGCGCCCTTGACTCTGGCCTTCGTTTTTGCCCAGCTGTCTGAGCCGAGTTTGTTGATTTTTACACCTTTTCCGCCTTCATCACGGGGACCGATGTATTTTGAAACAAGGTCAAGCTGAGTAACGGGCACATAAAGCACATCTGCACCCACATACCTGATTTTTATATAATCTTTACGGACTCCTGAAACCATCATATCCACAATACCGTCAAAAATGCCGATACCGTGTATGGAATGAACAACATAGTCGCCCTTGTGAAGTTCTTCGATTGAATGAAGCCCCTGACTTATATCGTGGAACTTTTTCTTTTTTGATGCACGCTTTATGCCGTCACTTTTGTATCTGCCCGAAGTTATAATTCTCAGCTTTTCGCCGGGGTAATCCATTCCGAAGCTGAGTGCACCTGCAATGATATTAACCTGACCTTTTATGAAAGAAGAGGGAGCAGCAGGGAAGTAGTTGCAGGCAAAACCGTCATCGTTCAGGTCTTCGCAAAGACTTTTTGCCGCTTTCCCCGTACCTGCAAGAACAACTGCAGTGTATCCTCTTGCGATATCAGGACGCAGGTCATCCATGAGCACGGTCAGTGAGCCTTCCCATGGCGATGTCTGACGCACATTCATTGTCACAAGGTCTTTAACGGGAGTGTCAAATGAACCACGGGCAAAGTTGTCAAGATAAATAACACCCATTTTTTCATAGAATGAAACAACATCGCTCCATTTTATTGCATAAGTGTCGATTCCTTTGCAGAGTACACCGTCTTCAAACATCATTTTTATGTCTTCATTCAGAAGCTTTGTTGCTGTGGCTGCTCTTTCTTTTATGTTATGGGATTCTGCCGCAAAAAGCAGATAATCCCCGCAATAATCAAAAATTGTGTCGCATTTTTCATAAGCGAGATTCAGATACTTGTCTGCACAGCCGAGACGGACATGATTTTTAATGCTGTCTGCATCGGAAAACAGACTTTCTCTTATTTTATCGTGTTTTTTGCCCTTGAGAGAATGGGCAAGAGCTTCGATTTTTTCGGCAAAAACTAAATCATCATCAAAAACGATTTCCGTTGCGGGAGTGATTCTGATTTCGTCAACACTTTCACCTCTGCGCTGTGAAAGAATGTCAAAATAAGCCATAGAATCGATGGTGTCACCCCAGAATTCGGCACGGATGGGCGAAGCCGAATCAGGAGGGAAGAAGTCAAGAATTGAGCCTCTGAGAGCAAAATGTCCCTCACCCTCAACCATATCTGTACGCACATAGCCTGCCGCAATAAGAGCCGAAACAGCTTTGTCAAGCTCCGTATCATTGCCGTTTTTAAGTGTAACTGATTTTTCGATAAGTACATTTTTCGGAATTGTCAGTTGCATTGCCGCTTCTATACTGCACACGACAGCATCGGTCTTTCCCTCGGTGATAAGTCCTAAAACGCCAAGCCTTTTTCGTTCATATTCTCTTGAACGGCTTTCGGCTGTGTGAAAATTCTTGTCTGCAGCAGGGAAGAGTGATGCTCTCATTCCCATACATTCAAGGTCTGCGCATAATTTTGTTGCCGAAGCTTCATCGTTGGTTATTATGAGAGCTTTTTTGCCGAGATTTTCGCAAAGAGTGGCTGCAAGATGTGCTTTGGGTGTGAGTGAAAGACCCAGCACACCGAGTGGCAGAGTCTTTTTCCTGACGCTGTATTCAATTGACGCATATTCCTGATTATTTTCAAGGAGTGAAGAAAAAGAACTCATACCGTCACCGTTATTTAATCTGGCAGGTCATCATTGCTTTGTCAACATCACCGCTTACGATGAGGTTGATAGCATCGCATGCCTTTTCCATTGTGTTTTTAAGTACTGTCTGTTCCTGCTTTGAGAATGTGCCGAGAACATAGTCTTTCAGGTCATAATCGGGATGAGGTTTGCTGCCCACACCGATTTTGATTCTGGGGAAATTATCTGAATTAAGATGGTAAATGATACTCTTTACTCCGTTATGTGTGCCTGCAGAGCCTTTGCGCTTGACTCTCAGAGCACCGAGTGAAATGTCTATATCGTCAAAAATAACAATACATCTTTCGGGAGGAATCTTATAAAAAGAGGCCGCTTCCCTGATTGCTTCACCTGAGTTATTCATGTAGGTCTGAGGACGCATGATAAGGCATCTGTGGCCGTTTATCATTGTGTCCGCACAGACGGATTTGAATTTGATTCTGTCTGTTTTAAAGTTTTCACGGTTAGAGAGAATATCAAGGCAGAGAAAACCTGCATTGTGGCGTGAAAGCTCGTATTCTTTGCCCGGATTTCCGAGACCTGCAATAATAAATTCAACAGGCCCCGATACGGGCATTGAGATTGATGATGTTTTCTTCTTAAAAAAAGCCATTTTTCTGTTCCTTTATACTTTCTTTCTGTAAGGCTGTTTTTCCTTTACCCAGCCTTCTTTGTTTATTTGTCTTTCTCTTGCAATTGCAAGTGTGTTGTCAGGCACATCCTGAGTGATGGTTGAGCCTGCCGCCGTGTAGGAATTCTCACCTACCGTAACAGGAGCCACAAGGTTTGTGTTGCAGCCTATAAAAGCACCGTCTTTGATTATTGTCCTGTGCTTTGTTTTGCCTGTGAAGTTTACCGTAACAACACCGCAACCGAAGTTGACATCTTTGCCCACATCTGAGTCACCCACATAAGTCAGGTGAGAAACCTTTGTGCCTGTGTCAATAACCGAATTCTTGACTTCCACGAAGTTGCCAAGATGAACATTGTCACCGATAACGGCATCGGGACGCACCTGTACAAAGGGGCCGATATCTGCATTGTTCATTATCTTTGCATTTCTTATCTGACCGTTGTTGAATTTTACACCGTTGCCGATTTCAGCATTTTCAATGTATGAATTGGGCCCGATTATACAGTCTTCACCGATAGTGACATTGCCGCAGATTATGGTGTTCGGCAGAATTTTTGTGTCGCAGCCGATACTGCAGTCGGGACCTATTATTATACCGTCTGTGCAGGGAATGTCAACCCCGTTGTTCATAAGATTTTCGAGAAGAAGCTGACGCATGATTTCGTTAAGACGGTTAAGCTCTGCGCCCGTGTTTGCAGTAAGTCCGATATTTTTGTTTAAAGAAGCATAAACTCCTGTTTTTAGTCCTGATTTTCCGATTGACCCTGAATTGATGCAGTATCCGATGCTTTCTTCTGAAATAACGGTTTTGTCGTTGCCGTTATTTATGTGGATTTCAAGTGCACTTTTTATTGTTTTAGTATCAATGAACGGTTTATCACCGTTTAACATGATAATAATATCTTTATTGACAGATTCTGTTGCCTGTTGCAGAGATGCAAAAACTTTTATCTCACTGTCGTTAATGTGTGACTCGATACAGGGCAGATTTTTCCCTGCAACAACACAGATGTTGTCAGTTCCTGCATCTTTTGCTGCCTTTATAACCCAATCAATCATGGGTTTGAAAAGCACATCGCACATAACCTTTGCTTTTTTTGAATTCTTCAAAGGCTCTTTGTTATCTGCAAGAATGATAGCGCTGATATTCATATAATCAACTCCGTTTTTCACTAACAATTTATTATATCATACAGTAAAAGTATATTCAATATTCAGCATGCAATTCTAACAAAAAATGCAACCACTTCTGTGGCTGCATTTTTTGTACTTATTCAGCGTCTTTTTTCGCTGTTTTCTTTGTTGTCTTTTTTGCAGCAGGCTTCTTTTCTGCCTTTTCTTTTTTAGGTGCCTTCTCTTTAGCAGGTTTCTTTTCTTCTTTCACTTCTGCTTTTTCTTCAGTCTTTGCTTTTCTGGGCTTTCTGGGCTTGGGTTCTTTTTTCATAAGCTCAACAAGCATAAGAGCATGGCTTATGTCACCCTCAACCTGAATTTCACCTGCGAAGAAAGCTTCCATGGGATCTGCTTTGCAGGAAAGAATGTTTTCAAGCACCTTGCTTGACACTCTGATGATTGCAGTGTTGTCATAATAGTCATAAGGCTCAATGGCAAAAGGACCGTTCATATATGCAATATAGAATATGCCGCCGCAATCTTCATCTGTCATTTCAACCTGAACTGCGAAGTGTTCGGTAAGCTTTGATTCATCAATTTTACCGTACTTCTTTTTGATCTGGTTAAATTTTTCGATAAATGTCATTGTAACTCACTCCTTATATTAAATTATATTTCTTGTTTACAAAATTGTCAATGTCTTTTTTGTCGTAATTATTCCCTGAAATTGATAAAATATGTGAAAACTGCCGCCATTTGAATGACGGCAGATGAAAATTATAAGTCAAGGAAATCTTTACGGTACTTTACACCGAAGAACTCTGCAAGTTCAACCATTTCTTCGTCTTTGATTGTATTTTTGCGTGGAAGATGAGCTGTGAGCATATAAATCTCGGCAGCTTTTTCAACTGTTTCGATAAGACCGAAAGTTTCGTCAAGGTTTTTACCTGCACCGTAAATTCCGTGCATACCCCATACAACAAGACGGAATTCTTCCATTTTCTTTGCGGTTGCTTCGCCTATGGAGTTTGTTCCGCAGAGCATCCAGGGGAGAACACCTACACCGTCGGGGAAAACAACGATGCACTCTGTACACATTTCCCAGAGAGTATGAGTGAAACTCTTTTCGTCAAGCTCATGAACATAGTTCATCGCAAGAGTATATGTAGGATGTGAATGCATAACAACTCTGTTGTCGGGATCAACTTTAAGTCTTGCCATGTGGCTCATAAGGTGTGCAGGGAGTTCGGATGTGAACTTTCCGCCGTCCTTGTAGCCCCAGAGAAGCTCGGCTGTTGTTCCGTCTTCTGCGATTCTGATAATGCCGAGATTTGTTTCGGGATCATACTCCACATTCTTGAAATATTTACCTGTACCTGTAACGATAAAAATTCTTCCGATAAGGTCAGTTGCATCAAAACCTGTGGGAATTGTGCGAAGAACGGTATCTTTATCAAGATATTCGTAAACTTCGTCGTTTTCGAGCATATAGCTGATGTTACCGCCGTTTCTTTCATCCCAGCCGAGACGGTACATATTTGCTGTCATTTTTTTCATTTCTTCCACAAAGGGAGCTGTAAGTATATCTTTCATTATCTGTTCACCAGAACTTCCTTTTCGTATTTTTTAATTTCGTCAATATATGAAACGCTTGTGTTTTCTCTTCTCAGATACTCATTCCATACTGCACCGAAGGGAGCAGTTTTCATTTCTTCCTGAAGCACCATAAGCTCGGTCATTGCGTTTTCTTCCTGAAGAGCCTGCATTTTTGCATTTGGCTCAAGGAGTGCGAAAAGCAGAGCCTTCTTGACATTTCTTACACCTGTAATCCATGCAGAAATACGGTTGATTGAAGCATCGAAATAGTCTGTTGCGATGAAAACTCTGTCGAGAGCATCATTTCTGACGATTTCCTTTGCAATTTCCTTTGTTTCATCATCGAAAAGAACAACATGGTCGGAGTCCCAGCGCATGGGTCTTGTGATGTGAAGTGCAATTTTATCGTGGAAAAGGAGCATTGATGAGATTTTATCGGAAACCATTTCTGTGGGATGATAGTGACCGTTGTCCATAAGGGGAGTGATGCCCTTGTAGTCTGCATAGCTGAGAGCAAACTCGGCAGAACCTACTGTGTAAGCCTCAAGACCGATGCCGAAAACCTTTGATTCGAGTGTTACATAAACCTTTGATTTGTCATAGGGCATATCGAGGATTGCGTCAAGTGACTCCTTGAAACGCTTTCTGGGAGCGAGTCTGTCGGCGGGAATGTCCTTATATCCGTCGGGAATCCAGATGTTCATAACACAGGGAATGCCTGTTTCGTTTGCGAAATATTCGGAAATTTCTACACAGCGTCTGCAATGCTCAATCCAGAATTTTCTTACATTCTCATCGGGTGATGAGAGTGTGAGATTGTCTTTTACCATAGGGTGTGAGAAAAGTGTGGGGTTGAAGTCAATGCCCATATTTCTTGCTTTTGCGAATTCGACCCATTTTGAAAAATGAGAGGGTTTAAGAGCATCTCTGTCTGCAAATTCACCGTCTTCAAAAATAGCATAGCTTGCGTGAAGATTGAGCTTCTTTTTGCCGGGGATAAGTGAAAAAGCCTTGTCGATGTCAGCCATAAGCTGTTCGGGGGTGGTCGCCTTGCCGGGATAGTTACCTGTTGTCTGGATACCGCCCGAAAGAGCTTCCTTTGAGTCAAAACCCGTAACGTCATCACCCTGCCAGCAATGAACTGAAACTGTTATATTTTTTAATTTTTCAATTGCACTTTCGGTGTCAACACCAAGTGCCGCATATTCGTTTTTTGCAATTTCGTAAGCTGTCATAATAGCCTCCTGAAAACATTGATAATTAATTATACCTTTTTACAGATAATAATGCAATGAAATTTTACATTTTTTTACACAAAGTGTTGTTGACACTTAAACCCGTGTGTGATAGACTGAGATTATCAAAGAATTGTGTTCTGAAAGGAGAAGACAATATGAAGAAAAAATATATTTCTGTTGTAAAAAAGATAACCGCATTACTCCTGGGTTTTCTTATGACAGGTATAATCGCAATCCCTGTTTCGGCTGAAACTGCAACAAAGAATTACATTATTGACAATCCTTACGAAGATATAGACTGGGATACATGGGGAAGCTACAAGACACAGCTTCATTCCCACACAAATGCAAGTGACGGTTTCCTTACAATTCACGAATATGTTCAGAAGCATTACGATATGAACTATGATATAGTTGCTGTTACAGACCACGGCACAATCAACAAGGGCTGGAATGTGGCTCCCGAACTTGTACCGATTCTGCGACTTATCAAATACGAAAGAACTCAGATGCAACCCATCATTCCTCTCACAGATGAAGAATATGATGCCTACACATCAGGCACGGCTCATTCTGAAAAAAGAACTCACGAAAACGGTATGCTTGATGTACCCAAGGGTATTGAACTCAATATGGCAACACCTGTTGCAGACTGTCATCTTACAGGCTATTTCTCTGATTACGGTCAGGGGCTTGCAGGTGTTTTCGGCGACTATGAAACACCCGCAAGAGAAGTTATGAATGACGGCGGAATTACTTTCCTTTCTCATGTTGGCGAATACGTCTACACTGACAAGGATTCTGAAAACTATGTGGGTCAGAAAGTTGACGACTACTATGCAAATAAGTTTGCAAGACTTTTCATTGACTATCAGGGGTCTGCACTCGGTATGGGTATAAACAGCGCATCCGATGCACACACCCGTTGCGACAGAATTCTCTATGACCAGATTCTTCAGAAGACCATTCCCAACGGCGTTGTGCCCTGGAGCAACACTTTTGCAGATTCACACAACGAGCAGTCAATAAACGATGCCTATACATGGACATGGATGGAAAACTTCACAATGGAAGATTTCCGTGAAAGCCTTGAAAAAGGTCAGTTCTTCTCTGTTTCACACTATTCAAACGGTGTTGAACTCAATGGCATGGAAGAAATCCCCGGCTACAGCGAGCAGAGAGTCGTTGACGAAAAACTTTATCTGCTTGACAACACTCCCAATGTAACAAGACTTGAAGTTGACCAGGAAAACGATACAATCACAGTTGAGGGTGAAAACTTCAACCTTATCACATGGGTTTCAGACGGCAATGTTATACTCCGTGAAGAAATTACAGACGGCAAGGCAACTCTTGACCTGCATGATACAGAAAAGTTCCTTGCTGAGCCTTATATGTATGTAAGATTTTATATTACAGGCGACAACGGCATCTGCTATTCACAGCCTATGGTTCTGAATGTTGAGGGTGAAGAATTTGCACCTGTTGAGGTTCCCGAAACGAACGATATTTCAACAATCCTTCGTAAGCTTGTGACAGTTATTGATAAAATATTTTTTAAAAACAATCCCATTATCTGGGCATTCAAATACTTCGCTTTGGGTTACAATCCGTTGGAAAGACTTTAATTGAGTATAAAAAACAGTCGGTTGGTGCCGACTGTTTTTTTTGCTTAGTTTTTTTCTTTTACAAGCTGTTTGAAATGATTTCCTTTTTCTTCAAAGTCACGGTAGATGTTGTAGCTTGCTGCGGCAGGTGACATTATACAGGCCTTGCCTTTTTCTGTGTATTCAACGCATCTGTCAACTGCTTCGGGCAAATCTGCAACCTTGAAAACTTTTGCTCTGCATCCGATTTTTGCAAGATTATCTGCAATATTGTGTCCTGTTTCGGGCAGACAGACAAGATTGTCAATTGGGAGCACTGAAAGAGCCTTTTCAAAGTCGGAATAATCAAGCCCTCTGTCAAGACCGCCGATGATAAGCGTGCCTACATTGCCGATTGCTTCAACTGCACAAAGCACAGCCTGGGGAATTGTGGCAATGGCATCGTTGTAATAATCAACACCTGCATAAGTGCCGAAATATTCCATTCTGTTAGGAATTCCTTCAAATTTTTCAATGGCACGGCGGATAGAAGCTTCGTCTGCACCCATGGCTTTTGCGGCAGCAGTGGCAAAACCGATATCCATTCTGTTGTGTCTGCCTCTGAGATTATTATTGAGCATTGAAATTGATGCAACAAACTCGTCGGGCTCTTCATAAACCTTTATGGTTTCAGATTTTATTGTGCTTTCATCAATGTATTCTTTAAGTCCCTGTGAGCCGTTGAATACAAAAAAGTCATTTTCCGTCTGATGTCTTACGATGTTGAGTTTTGAGTTTACATAACCCCTGAATCCCTCTTCGTAGTGATCGAGGTGTTCCTCGTATACGTTTGTCATGACAGCCACATGGGGAGAAGTTCTTGTAAACTCAAGCTGATGGGATGACATTTCGATAACAGCAACAGCATCCTTATCCTTGTTTATATCTTCAAAAACGGGAACACCGATGTTGCCGATAAGTGAAACATTGAATCCTGCTTCTTTCAGCATTCTGAAAATAAGGGTTGAGGTTGTTGTCTTGCCTTTTGTTCCTGTGATACCCACAACGGTGCAGTCTGCAAAACGCAGAAACATATCTGTCTGGCAGGTGATTTCCGTAGTTTCGGGGTATCTTACTCCCACAAAGGGAATACCCGGGCTTTTGAAAACAAGGTCATAATTGCTCAGATGCTCCAGATAATCTTCACCGCAGTCGAATGATACATTGCCGTCTTCAATCGTAACGGTGGTTCTGTCACCGATTGTCAGATATTTTTCGGGCAGATGTTTTCTTATAAAATTGTATGTTGACTTACCCTCTCTTCCAAAACCGAGAATAAGTATGTTCTTATCTTTGATATAATCAATCAGTCTTTGAGCTGACATGGGAATACATCTCCTTTTATAATAGTTATTATACATTATTTATATGAAAAATCAAGGTGCGACGAAAAAAACGACAAAAAGATAAAAAAATCGTCTGCAAATCTCTTGACATGGGGTGAACATTCATGTATAATGGCACAGTATCAATTTAGAATTGGTGCAAAAGTATGATTAATGACCCCTGCGGTAAATGCGGAGGGAGGGAATATAATGAGCCAGATCAAAGTTAAAGAAAATGAATCCTTGGACAGTGCGCTCAGACGTTTTAAGCGTCAGACTTCAAGAGATGGTATCATCCAGGAAGTTCGTAAAAGAGAACACTATGAGAAGCCTTCTGTTGCAAGAAAGAAGAAGTCTGAGGCTGCTCGTAAACGTAAGTTTAAGTAATTGATTTTGACGGCGGGTTCTGAAAAGAGCCCGCTGTGATTTTCTTTAGGGTGACGGGAATAATCCGAATCCGCCTTAAAACGGCTATTTTTAAGCCTTTTCGGCATTTCGGATTTGAAAGGCGGCAGCCTTCCTGCATCCTCAATACCAAAAATCCAATAAAAATCTCTCGTTTTAAGGTCGAAGATTTTTTTCAGTGCGGATTTTTGGCAAGACAAGGCACAAAACACAGCAAATCCTGACGGATTTGCGAGTATTTTAACGAAGTATTGACGGAAATCAGCCTGTAAAAAACGGGTTCGTTTTATTTCCGTCACCCTGAGGTGAATAATATGAACATTAATTCACTTATGTCTGTTATGCCCGAAAATATTGATGCGGCATTGATTGTGACTCCCTGTAACAGAAGATATTTTACCGGATTCAATTCATCTGACGGTTTTCTTCTCGTGACACGTAAGGGGAGTATTTTTTATACCGACAGCCGCTATATTGAGGCTGCCGAAAAGCAGATAAAATACTGTGAAGTGGCAGAGGGAAAACAGGTTTTTGCTCAGATGAAAGATTATCTGAATGAAAAAAATGTAAAAACCGTTGCTGTTGAGGCAAACGGAATGACTCTTGCTCAGTTTTCAAGGCTTCGGAATAACGAAAACATGAAAGATTTTGAATTTATTTCAGATAATTCTCTTGATTCTGCAATAAGTGTTTTCAGAAGAGTGAAATCCGAAGAAGAAACGGGTAAAATAATTGAGGCACAGAAAATTGCAGAAAATGCTTTTCTTCATATTTTGAATTTTATCAGAAAAGGCAGAACGGAAAAAGAAATTCAGCTCGAACTTGATTTTTTTATGCTTAAAAACGGCGCAGAGGCACTGTCTTTTGACACAATTGTTGTCAGCGGTGTTAATTCATCAATGCCTCACGGTGTTCCGTCTGAAAAAATCATTGAAGACGGCGATTTTATTACAATGGATTTCGGTGCTGTTGTTGACGGTTATCACAGCGATATGACAAGAACGGTTTCTGTGGGGTTTGTGACTGATGAACAGCAGAAAGTTTATGATACTGTGCTGAAAGCTCAGTTGGCTTCACTTGATGTTATCAGAGCAGGAGTATCGTGCTTTGATGCGGATAAAGCCGCAAGGGATGTTATTGTGAATGCAGGCTACGGTGACTTTTTCGGTCACGGAACAGGTCACGGAGTCGGTGTGGAAATTCACGAGCTTCCCAATCTTTCACCAAGAAGCGCCATGATTCTTGAAACAGGCAATATTGTAACGGTTGAGCCGGGCATTTATTTGCCGGGAAAATTCGGTGTAAGAATAGAAGATATGGTTCTTGTGACCGAAAATGGCAGCAAAAACCTTACAAATGCTCAAAAATCTCTTATAGTGCTTTGATTTTTATTAAAAACACTTGAAAAATAATGTAAAATATATTATTATTTAAAAGTAAAGTTATTTTTAAATATAACGGATATAACGGAGGAAAAAATTATGGTTTCAGCAGGCGATTTCAGAAACGGCGTAACATTTGAAGAAGACGGCAACGTACTTCAGGTTGTTGAATTCCAGCATGTTAAACCCGGTAAGGGCGCTGCTTTCGTTCGTACAAAGACAAAGAATGTTCTCACAGGTGCAGTTATTGAAAAGAGTTATAACCCTTCTGCAAAATTCCCCACTGCATTCATTGAGAGAAAAGAAATGGCATATTCATACGAAGACGGCGGTCTTTATTACTTCATGGATCCCGAAACATACGATATGGTTCCCATCAACGGTTCAGACCTCAGTGACAACTTCAAGTTCGTTAAGGAAAATGAAGTTTGCCGTATCCTTTCATACAAGGGTAAGGTTTTCGGTGTTGAACCCCCCAACTTCGTAACTCTTCAGGTTACAAAGACAGACCCCGGCTTCAAGGGTGACACAGCTACAAACACACTCAAGCCCGCAACACTTGAAACTGGTGCAGAAATCAAGGTTCCCCTTTTCATTGATGAAGGTGAAATGATTCAGGTTGACACCCGTACAGGTGAGTATATGTCAAGAGCCTGAGAATAATTCAGGTTATTCTGCATATAAAAATACCGGCACAAAAATTTTTCGGGAGGTTAGTTTATGATGACTATTACTGAAAAGGCAGCATATATTAAAGGTCTTGTTGACGGCATGGAGCTTGACGAATCCGCAAAGGAAACAAAAATAATCAAAGCTCTTGTTGATATTATTGACGATATGGCACTCAGCATTGCTGATGCGGAAGATGATATTGCAGTTCTTGCAGACGAAATCGACGATATCGAGGAGCACCTCGAAGCAGTTGATGTTGATCTTGCAGACGTTGAAGACATCGTTTATGACGAGTATGATGAAGATGATGATTTCTTTGACGATGATTGCTATTTTGATTGTGAAGGATGCGACGGTTGCGATGACGAGGACTATGAAGACTTTGAATATGAAGTTGAATGTCCCGACTGCGGCGAAGTTTTCTGCTTTGATGAGTCTGTTTTTGAAGACGATGAACCTCTTACCTGCCCCAACTGCGGAATGGTAATTGACGAAATCGAAATCGATGACGAGGACGAAGATTGATAATTATTGAAAAGCTCCGGAAAAACCGGAGCTTTTTTTGCTTATTTTTCTAAAAAGAAAAAATAATGGAATTATAATGTGATATTATCAATATGCAGAATATTATATTTGATTGTGAGGTAAGAATTATGAATCTTGGCACTGACAGCGGAATTTTTGGTGATGCTGCTCCTGAGTATAACAGAACACTTGCTGATTTCTTTACAACATTTGTACAGATTTTCTCATTAATAAGTGCAGCACTCAAGGCTTTGTTCGGAACTCGCGTACAGTAAAATACAGGATATTGAATGTGATAAAATCGTTTAATTTCCGCTGGATTAAGCAAAAAAATTCTCGCTCTGAAAAGAGCGAGTTTTTTTGTTTTAATTTAATTAGAAACTGATAAGGCGTGTAAGTTCATCAAAGATGCCGCCCATGCCGAACATGTCGAAAATCTTCTTTACAAGTGCTACAAACTTGTTGAGGAGTGCTAAAATATCTGCCATTTTGATATCCACCTTTCTTGTGTGTATTTAACAGATAATCCATCTGTAGAATCAAGTATACCATGAGGATGTTGTATTTATATGCCAAAAATGTTAATAAATTAAAAACAAAATACGAATATAATGGAATTTTATAAAAAATTCACTTGTTTACAATAAAAAAGCTCACTTTTTATCAAAGTGAGCTCAGACTGTCGATAAACCGTGTTTCGCAATCAAGCGAGACACGGTTTTTTAGCATAAATAAAAGAATACACTAAAATATTTATTAAAAAACGCTTTTTTGTTGGCTTTTTTTCGTTTTTGAACTTCCACATTGCCATTTTT
>JAFXLD010000065.1 GCA_017531385.1 Clostridia bacterium | reverse complement strand
TTCCGACACTTTTGCCGAAGGCAAAAATTTCATATTTGTAAAACAAATATTTCATATCCGTCACTGACGGATATTTCACTCGCACCAACGGTGCGAATTTCATTCAATAATTTATCGGCGGAGTCGATAAATTATTGTTTAGTAGTATCTTACAACTGCCTTTACTTTGCCGAGGATTGCGACTTCATTTACAATGATAGGGTCCATATGGTCATTTTCGGGCTGAAGTCTGAAATGACCGTTTTCTTTATAGAAAGTTTTAACAGTTGCTTCATCTTCAATAAGAGCAACTACCATCTCACCGTTTTCGGCAACGGGAGTTTTTTCAACGATAACAATGTCTCCGTCAAGAATGCCTGCATTTATCATACTTTCACCTTTGACATGAAGTGCAAAAAGTGATTTATCCTTTGAAACAGGCCCTGCGTAAGGAATATATCCCTCTATCTGCTCAACGGCAAGAATGGGCATGCCTGCAGTGACAGTACCGACAATCGGTACCTGTGTCATGTCGGGAGCTTCGGGACCGAGAACTCTTATAGATCTTTTTAGTTTCGGGTCGCCTCTTTCGATATATCCTGCTTTTTCCAATGCAATAAGGTTTGCCTGGACAGATGATGTTGATTTAAGACCTACGGCGGCACAGATTTCTCGTACCGAAGGGGGTACACCGTTCTGTGAACGCTCTGCGAGGAATTCGTATATTTTCTGTTGAGTGGAATTGAGTTCTTTCATAAAAATCCTCCTGAGCAAACTTTTGTTCACTTGGATTATAACATATAATTCCGAAAAAAGCAAACATTTGTTTAATATTTTTTGAAAAATTTTAATTTTTTTTGTTACACAATATGCTTTTTTCAAAAATGCTTGTAAAACCTACAAAAATATAGTAAAATAATTATGAATATAATTATCCGGGTAGTTAAAATGTCAAAAAAAGAAACTGTTAAAAAAAGAAAACGTACCCGCAGGTTTCTTCATCCTTCACACACAAAGGGATATTACCGTTTTTCAAAGGATTTTCCGTCGGTAACAGACAGTGAGGGTTACAGAGATAACGATATTATCGTTAATTCCCCTGCAAAAAAAGCTTCCGTAAGACGGAGGCTTATTGTGCTTTTCATTTGCGTTTTTGTTGTGGCATATGTTGCGTCTGCAGTCTGTTTTTCAATTTCAAAGCTGCCTGTGAAAGAAACAGAAGAAAGCATGACCGGCAGTGCTGAAAAAATTGTATTTTCCGGTTACAATGCAGCATATCTGACAGGCGATGTGCTGTCATACGGCAGTGCAGAAAGTGTCATCAGCAAAATGCGTGTCCTAGGTGTTGATACGGTTATTATTGATTTTAAAGATGCCGCAGGTAATTTCTATTATAATCCGACTGTGAATGTTGCAGGTGAAGCACTTGTCAAGGCTTCGGAAAATCCACAGAAAATAATTGATGAATTCAAAGAAGCAGATATTTCTGTTTTTGCCCGTTTTGCCTGCTTTGCAGATGATATTTATGCCAGAACAAATCAGAATGAGGCGGCATTTGTTACAGATGTCACCGAAGAGGGCAGTCAGGAATCAATCTGGTACAGCGAAGGCAATGATTCTCATGCATGGCTGAATCCTTATTCTTCCGAGGTGCAGTATTATCTTCGTGTGGCAGTTGAGGATATAAACAAAATGAAAGTTGACGGTATTGTTTTTGACTATGTGGAATTGCCTGTCAATGCGAAAAGCAGTAATGTTAAGTTCAGAGAGCAGACAGATATTCTGCCGTCGTCTGCCATGGCATCTTTCATAGAGCTTCTGAATAATGTGTATGTTGATTGCAGTACTGCGGCAGTTGTGCCCTTTGATGTGATGCTTGATGCGATGAAAACCGGAACTGCACCATCAGCATTTTTGTCCGGTTGTGATTATGTGATACCGGATGCAAGGTTGTCGCTTATGCCTGAAAATACGATAATCGGAACAAGACAGTATGCAAAACCGCATCTTTCACCCTCAGAATTTATAACGGATTATATGAACGGAGTTGCAAAATTCGCTTCGGGAGAAGATTATGCCGTTAAAATTATTCCTCTTCTGGAGGCTACCGATACAAGCGGAAAACAGCTTTCGTCACTTGCAGGAGTCAAAGGCGATTCATATATAATGTATAATGCAGAAATGAATTATACTGATGATAATTTTGTTGCAAATTAAAGGAGATGTTGATAAATGTTTGGAAAAAAGAAGCATGATAAGACTGCTGAAGATAACATCAGAAGAGTAACTCTTGACGAAGTTGTTGCAGGTCTTACTCTTGATGAAAAAATATCCCTTGTTTCAGGTAAAGATTTCTGGAACACGGTTGCAATCAACGATTCACCTGTAAAAGTTCCATCTGTAATGGTCAGTGACGGCCCTCACGGACTCCGTAAACAGGCTGATGCTGCTGATAATCTCGGTATCAACGACAGTATCGTTGCGATCTGTTTCCCCTCTGCGGCAGGTCTTGCAGCATCATTTGATACAGAACTTATGAAAAAAACAGGTGAAACTCTCGGTGAAGAATGCCAGGCTGAAAATGTTTCAACAATTCTCGGACCTGCAATCAATATCAAGCGTTCACCTCTTTGCGGAAGAAACTTTGAATATTTCTCGGAAGACCCTTACCTTGCAGGTAAGATGTCTGCGGCTTACATAAACGGTGTTCAGTCAAAAAACACAGGCACATCTCTCAAACATTATGCTGTAAACAATCAGGAAAAGAGAAGATTCACCGTTTCTGCAGAGCTTGATGAAAGAACTCTGCGTGAGCTTTACCTTGCAGGTTTTGAACTTGCTGTCAAGGAAGCTCAGCCCCGGACTGTTATGTGTTCATACAACAGAGTGAATGGAGAACAGGTTTCCGAAAGCAAAAAGCTTCTTACTGATATCCTCCGTGATGAATGGGGCTTCAAGGGACTTGTTGTATCCGACTGGGGTGCTGTAAGAGACAGAGTAAAGGGACTCCAGGCAGGTCTTGACCTTGAAATGCCCGGCACATTCGGTCTTAGCGCAAAGAAAATTAAAGCTGCAATCGAAAACGGCAGTCTTGACGAAGCTGTTCTTGATAAAGCTTGCAGAAGAATCGTAAATATGGCATTCAAGTGGCATCAGAACAGAATTGAATGTGAATTCGACCGTGAAGAGCATCACAAGAGAGCCAAGGAAACAGCTCTTAAAACAATGGTTCTTCTCAAGAATGAAAACAACATTCTTCCTCTTGATGCAGCAAAGAAAATAGCATTTATCGGTGAATATGCAAAGAAACCCAGATATCAGGGTGGCGGCAGCTCACACATAAATTCATATAAAGTTACGGATGCTTTTTCTTCAGCACTTCCCATGTGTGATATTGTGTATGAACAGGGCTTCGGTGTTGATGATAAAGCTCCTGACAAGACTCTTGTTGCAAATGCTGTGAAAGCAGCAAAGGAAGCAGATGTCGCAGTTATTTTTGCAGGTCTTCCCGAATCAATTGAGTCTGAGGCTTTTGACAGAAAGGATATGAATCTTCCCGAATGTCAGAATTATCTTATCAATAAAATTTCAGAAGTTCAGAAGAATGTTGTTGTTGTTCTTCATAACGGTGCACCTGTTGAAATGCCCTGGATTGACAAGGTAAGCGGTGTTCTTGAGGCATACCTTGCAGGTGAAGCAGTTGGCGAAGCTGAAACCGAGATTCTCTTCGGTAAAGCAAACCCCTGCGGTAAACTTCCCGAAACATTCCCGATAAAGCTCAGCGACACTCCCTGTTATCAGTATTTCCCCGGAACATACAATACTGTTGAACACCGTGAGGGTATTTATGTCGGTTACCGTTACTATGAAACAGCAAAGAAAGAAGTGTTGTTCCCCTTCGGTCACGGTCTTTCATATACAACTTTCAAATACAGCAACATGAAAATCAGTAAATCAAGTATAACTCCTGATACAGACGATATTGTTGTTACTCTTGAAGTGAAGAACACAGGCAATGTTGACGGTGAAGAAATTGTTCAGATTTATGTTTCACCCACAGAAAAGACAATTTTCAGAAGTGATATCGAGCTTAAAGGTTTTGCAAAAGTGGAACTTAAAGCAGGTGAAAGCAAGCTTGTGACGGTTCATCTTGATAAGAGAGCTTTTGCTTACTACAATATAAATGAAAAAGATTTTGTCTGTGATGACGGCAGATATGTTATCAAAGCTGCAGCTTCCGTTGCTGATATCAGACTTGAAGCCGACGTAAACCTTACAGGCTTCGGTGTGCATGAAAATCCATACAGTGATGAAGTCAGAGCACTTTATGATTCAGGCGATGTGGCAAATCTTAACCGCAGTGAGTTTGAAAAACTTATAGGCAGAAAGCTTGAAATCAGAAAGCCTGAAAAGCCCTTCACATGGGATAACTGTATCGGCGATGCAAAGGGCACAAAATGGGGCGACAGAATTGAATCAATTCTTTCTGTTGTAACTGCAAAAATGAAAATGAATATCGGTAATTCAGAAATGATTTATTCGGGTGCAATGGAAACGCCCATAAGAACTCTCGTTGCGATGTCAAACGGTGTTGTAACAGAAGGTCTGGGCGATGCACTCGTTGACCTGATGAACGAAAAACCCGGTGCACTTCTTAAGATTTTAGGAAACGGTGTTCTTACGGGTATCAATGCACTGACAGGCAAGACAAGAGAATAATAAAAATAAAAACCGGACACTTTTGATGTGTCCGGAATTTTTTTTGCCTTGAAATTATGCAGCGCTTTCAGCTTCTGCTGCTGTGATATCATCAGTTTCGATCCAGTTGTCAGTAACATCTGAATTGTCATATGTTACTGTGACCTTGTCGCCTACCGCGAAGAAGATTGCTTCGGGTACATCGTTTGCAGAAACTCTTACGAATTTATCTGCACCTGCAACTCTGATATAATAGCATGTTGCGCCGTTTTCAATCTGTGATCTGATTTCTGTGATAGCACTTGTGATGGTGTTTGTCTGAGTCTGATTGTTTTCAGTTGATGTGTTGTTGTCTACAATAGTTTCGGGAACAACGGAAGTATCAACATCAATGGTTACAGACTTGTTGTCCTTGAGAACATCTGCATAGTTTTCAATACACTTTACAAGGTTGGGGTTACCGTCTGCATCGTCTGTTGCAACAATGTTGTAGTTGCTTACGTTAACCATTGCATAACCCTTTACAACAGCACTTGCGTCCTTCATGGACATGAAGTAGGTGGCTTCACCGTCAAGGTTTATAAGAAGCGGGAATGTTGCTATCCAGCCCTTATCGGAAAGAGCACCCTGAGCAGAGTTCTGTGCAGCAATCTCTGTTGCACCTGTTGTGGTGTAGAACATAGCTTCTTTAGTACGCTGGTTGATAAGAATAAAGCCGAGAATAGATTCGTCCGCGGTAACACTTGTTACACCTGTGTAGATGTAAACGTCATCATCCATTGCGATATAGCTTGAACCTACTGTTGCTTTCTTAACGCCTGACTGACCGAAAATGGAGTTCCAGAAGCCGTTGAGATATGTGCCGTAGTAGTTGTACTGCTGAACAAGAAGGTCTGCGTTATAAACCTGGTCGATCCACATAAGGCTTACCTTGTTGCCGTCTGCATCGGTTACTTCGCCTGCCTGAACATCTTCAATGGAGTAGTATGCTGATTCACCTGTAACAGCATTGACCATGACAATAGCCTTGACATCGTCACCGCCGATAAGACCGACTTTCTTTTCTATAACTTCGCAGATCCAGTAAGGTGTTCCGTTGTCGTCAGCTTCAAAAGAGATGTTGCCGAGAATTGCTGTGGGGTATGCAAAACGGACGATACGCTGAAGATTCTTCTGGAAATGCTCTGTGGGAGAATATTTGATATAGCTCTGTGAACCTTCTTCGTTGAGAAGAACAAAGTTTGTTTCCTGAGTATTCATGTTAACGATAACATATCCGGGGAAACCGTCTTTTGTATTGTTGAGCCATTTGAAAAGATTGCCGTATCTCAGAGGATAAACTCTGCAGGGTGCACCCTTGTAGTTGATCTGTGTTGAATACTCTGTTGCAAGCTCAAACTGTGATTCAAGACCGATTGTTGCAAGGTCACCGAGAACCTTATCGGCAAGCTTTTCTGCCGCAGCTTTGTCTATCATTGCAACGTTTTCAAAGTCAACAGTGCTGTCGATCTTTGTAACACTGGAGTCCAGTTCTACGTTATCGCTGAAAGAAAGCAACTGGCTGTATGATGCAGCTCTGAAGAAAACGCTTGATGAAAGATAGCCCACAAGAAGCACAAGTCCCAACGCAACAACAATAATTATCGGTGCTATTGCAACCTTTTTTACATAAGGAATGTATTCTGGGCGGATAAATGCTTTTGAAAGCACAAAATTTGAACCAATGAATATTGCAGCAACAACTGCCCAGAACATATAAAACTCAAGTGCACCGAAATTCATTGCAGGCAGCATGAAATAATATGCTATTGCTCCGCCGATGATTGTGAAAATGATGCTCAGAACGATTTTGAGTCCTGCTTTTTCGGGAGGAATATAGACTTCTTTTGTTGAAGAGTTACCTCTGCCTTTTCCCTTGTCGGAAAAATCCACTTTAATAGGATCGCTCATTTTTTTTCAACTCCTAATATATATTAAAAAATATTATACAATAAAATATTTGTAATTACAAGCATTTTTTATTCATTATTAAAACAGTTTGACTTTGAACCTGCGGCATGCTAATATTATAAAAAAGAAAAGAAGGTATAAAAATGGAAATAAATATAAGAAGAGCAGAAAAAAAAGATGCAAAAAGACTTTGCGAACTGCTTGAAACGATTGCACAGCTTCATCATGAAGGCAGACCTGATATTTACGGTGCAGGCGGTGCAAAATACGGAATAAAAGATGTTCAAAAGAAAATAGAAAATGCAGATGAAATCATTCTTGTTGCAGTTGATGAAAGTGATGTGGTGCTGGGGTATACCATGTCGAAAATAATTGATGTGGAGGAAAACGGCATCCTGCTGGGATACCGTAAGATGTATATTGATGATGTCTGCGTTGATTCTTCTTTCAGAAAATCGGGAATCGGCAAAAAACTGATGGACGCAACCAAACTTGAAGCAGAAAATGCAGGTTGCCATCTTGCGGAACTGAATGTCTGGGCGTTTAACGAAAATGCTGTGAATTTTTACAAAAGCTGCGGCATGACAGTCCAGAGAATGTATATGGAGTATGTGTTGTAAACAATAATTTATCGAAGAGTTAGGAGTTAGAAGTTAGGAGTTAGGAGTGTCGGAAGCACTTCGTGCTTGTTCCGCTACGCTCTATTAAAGAAATTGAAGTTTTTGCTATATACCGCCATTTTTACTTCATTTGCATTAT
>JAFXLD010000064.1 GCA_017531385.1 Clostridia bacterium | reverse complement strand
TGGCAGGGGCAGAAGGACTTGAACCCTCGGCACGCGGTTTTGGAGAATGGAGAAAAAAGCACAGCTAACGGCTATAAATCGGCATTTTTAAGATTCTTCTGACTTGCATATGACTTGCATTGAAAATTTATTATACATTAAATATTAAAAATATTTTTTATACCTATTCTCCAAATCTCCTTTTATCGCATATTTTGTAATATCATACAAAAAAGTAGTATGTAATGCGGTTGACGATGTTTTTACATCGAAATCACAGCCTATATTAATTGCAGGACTTAAGCCTAGTGAAATTTCAGTTGATAATGGTTTTTTGTACAATGTATCAGTTATTTCATTACAGATGTCTTTTACAATAAGCAAACTTTGTGCCAAATTAAATAAAAATCCATTAGAGACTTCTTTTTCAATTTCATTCAAACTTTCTCTCAATTTTCTTACATTCTTGTCATTTCTTAATGATATTGCAATATCCAACTCTTCTTTCACATCTTTAGCATTGTCAGATATAAATTTATATAATACTGGAATTGATGTAGTCATGAGTTGATTTTTGCATAATTCATTCACGTAATTAATATAAGCATCTACTTCCTCGTCAATTATGTCCAAATATAATTTTCTATCAAAACCTTTTTTAAATATTTGTGAATCATATAATAATTTTGCTCTAATTGGATGAGGAACATAGCTATATCCTGATAAATTTGCTTCAGATAAGTAAATATATGCTCTCATCAATAATTCTTTGTCATAATCCTTTAAATCATCTGATTGAGTACGAGTATAAAGATTAACTATTTTATAATAATCATACTTACCAATAGAACGTCTTTTATTAATATGTAAAAAATCATTTTGACTAATATATTGTTTTGCAAAATTTATAAAATAAGGTGTTTCTAAATCAAGAGAAAAACTACTATCATCAAACATCAAGTATATATCGTCCCACAAAATACAACTTGTTAAAAAATTCTGCCAACATGCATCAGTAATTTTATCATCAATTCCATAATGATTAAAATGTCTATATCCGTCATAATTATTTTTAACATCAAACCTCTTGTTAATACATTCAGTCATTCCCCAATTATCAAGCATAACTTTTGACATTAATCTCACACTCTCTATAATCATAATTTATAAATTACAATATACTTTTATATTGATTTACATATATTTATAAACAAATAAAAATATAATTTGTAACAAGAAAAAACAATTTTTTACAATAAAACATTCAAACAGTTGCTATTATTTAATAAAAAAACTCCCCCACAGTTCGTAAGAACCATGAGGGAGTAAATCTTTTTATTCTGTCTTATTAAGCTGTTTATAAATCTGATTACCGTAGACGGCGGCGCCGGTGACGAGGATTCCCTGGATAGCAGACGGGACAGTGCAACCGCCGAGAGCCATTGCACCGAGGATGCCGAAGGGCAAGAGGATAACGGGGATATATTTGTCCGGGATGAACTCAAGTCTTTTGAGAATCAGACCGAGGATCAGAAGGACGGGAATGAGAATGAGTGCGTTTTCGGTTATGTATGTGAGAATTTCCATGGTTGTTTCCTTTCTGTCGTTTAATGTGCAAGAATCTGTGAGATTGCGAAGCCAACAACTCCGCTTGACAGAGCTGATATAATTGCTGTTACGATAAGATCGAAGCGTTTTGCAGGTTTTGCCTTGAGTTCGTCAATATCGGACTGCATCTTATTGATGTCATTTCGCATATAACGGACCTCAGAAGCAAGCTCATGAATAGAGCTTGTCAGCTCTTTCATTTCGTTAATCTGATGCTGTGCGGCTTTTACAGCCTGTTCGGCAGCGGTAATTCTTTCAACGATTTCTTCATTCGTCATATCACTTCACCCCTGCTGATTCTTTAAGAATTTCTCTTGCATCAGCTGCGGTGACTTTGCCGTCACCATTCATATCAGCAGCAACTTTTTCCTTTTCGGAAAGTGTTTCAAGCTGTGCAGCGGTTCTGAGTGTTTCCCTTGCATCTGCAGCTGTTACTTTTCCATCGCCGTTGACATCACCCATAATTATAGGCTCTTTCCATTCAGAGCCGACAACCGAAAGAAGAACCTTTGCAAGAGCAAGAGCGATTGCATCAAGCTTTGCATCATAGACCTTGTTGTCAGATGAATTTGAAATAAAGCCGAGCTCAATCAAAGCAGAGTGCATATTTGTGTCTCTGTTTACACCATAGTCGGTGTATGAGGGAGCACCACGCTTTACACCTCTGTTCTTAAGACCGTCAACCTTGCAGACAGCATTGAGAATGTTTCTTGCTTTGGCTTCGGTATATTCGTTTGCTTTGGAATATATCCAAATTTCATTGCCTGTTGCCGATGCAGATGCCGCATTACGGTGAATGGAAAGGAAATAATCAGCTCTCCAGTTGTTTGCATCTCTGCAACGGTCATTGATTTTAATATCAACATCCTTTGAACGTGACAGGCGGACTTCACAGTCCTGGTCTTTGAGAAGTGCCTGAAGCTTAAGGGCAAGTCTGAGTGTATCGTCAGATTCCTTACGCTTACCGTTTACTGCACCCGGCTGTACACCGCCGTGACCTGCGTCTATGTAGATTTTCTTTGCCATGTTATTCATCTCCTGTAATTTTTATATTCTTTTCAAGCTCGTTGATTTTGTCTCTGATACGCTGTCTTTCGGCTTTAATGGGAGCGTATTCTTCTTCCGAGATAAAGCCTTCAGCATATTTGATAGCCTTATAATCAGTGTCCGCCAATTTCTTTTTGAGATTAAGAATCTGAATTGACGGATGTAATTTTGATTCTGAATTATAGTCCATAGCTTATTCTCCTTATCCAACATCAGTGGTATTCAAAAGTCTTACTCTTGTAACTGAAGAATTGTTGCTATAATACTCGATATGAAATAAATACATATTAGACCCTGCTCCTAAATCAGCTTCTATCTGTATATTGAATACCAATGTACTTGAAGCAACAACTACGGCAGTCAATTCTCCGATTGCATAATTGGTGCGTGTACCGCCCGGAAAATAGAAGCCTATTTTGAGTTTTACAATTCTTTCCGATGTTACAAATTGGAGTATATCAGCATAGCTACGAGAAAAATTGGTTACCTGTAATGTCTCAAAACTGAAATCTGCTGACACTACCATTATTTCCTGCACAGCTCCACTACCGCCTTGCCCACCGACAGCTGAAAGGGCATCCTGCACCTCTTTTTTTGTGGCAAGTATAGAAGTTATCTTATCCCACAAATGAGCAAGACCTTCACCGTTTATGCCTTTGTTACCCATCACACAACCCCCTTTTAGTTGGTTGCAAGACCGAGGATTTCATCAATTTCATCATTTGTCAGAAATTCAATACTTATCTTTGTTGTTTCAAGAACCTGTGCAGAACTGCCGTCCCACCAGTAGTCGGGAACATCAACAGCACGGATAAGAAATACATCGCCCGTTTTAAGCTCTTTTGTATTTTCGGAATTTGCAAGCCAAACGTTCATAGCATCAACGGTGTCAAACACTTCCGTTTTACATTTTCCGTTTGCGATATTGGTAACAGCTGCAACAGTTTCCGAAAGTCCGTTTATATCGCTCTGTTCGTGATTGTGTTTACCCGGTGCAAGGTTTTCGATATCAGTCTGCTTGACATACTCAGAAGCAGGTACACCGCCGAGTTTATCCGCATTGTCTGCACTATTAACCTTACCGTCACCGTCAGTGTCATAGGCAGATTTCATCATATCGCCGCCACCGAGATTGCCCATGTTGATGTTGATAGCGTTGATTTTGTCATTAAGCTCTTTACCCTGATTTGCAGACAAAGCATCAGTTGAGGAAGGGTTTGACAAGCTGTCAGAAACAACTGTCTTATTTGCCCCTGTATCAATACCTGCCAGCTTGACTTTTTCATCAAGTGTATAGTCATTTGACGAAAGACCTTTGCCGTCTTCTTTTTTAACAAAAAGATTGATTAAGCCCTGCAATAAGTGTGAAAGACCGTTTGCGTTAATACCTCTGTTTTCATTTACAGCCATTATAAATTGCCTCGCTTTACTTAAATTTGTTTAATATTTCATCAATTTCAATGTTGCTCAACGGAACGAACGCATCAGCTAATTCGGAAAATACCGCCGCCGATGTGACAGGCTTTGTGTTGTCCTGTTCAACTTTGTCAGCTGTATCTACCGACAAGACGTTGTCCTCAAGCTTCAGACCATCGCCGATCTGGACTTCAGGTCCTGATGTACCGCCGGGAAGCGTAGCACGGTATACATTTGCATGAACTGTGGGTGTTCTTATTTCTGCTTTAACATCTGCCATATCAACACCTCTTGACCGTCAATGTTTTTCTGTGTATCGGTGTGTGTCTGCCTCTGTAAGCCCAGTTTACACAGATGCAATATTCGTAATAGCTCTCCGTTTCATCTTCTCTCAGAAGAGACTGTGTAAGCTCAGAAGATAAATAAAATGAAGCTGTATTGTTTTCATACAGCTTCGCTTTTATATGTATATCTTCATTATCATCGTGAATCAGCATTTCAGCAGTGTCACCGTCTTCAAAAATTGCATTTTCACCATCAAAGGTAAAATCAACATTGAATGTGAAATCATCTCCGGCGATTATTTCGATACTGTTATCGGGAAAAATGTTGTCACACATTTTCTTCACCTCACTTACTGACAGATATACATAAATGAAACAGGCAAAGCAATGTTTTTACCTAAATCAGAAACAGCAATGGTTAAAAAGTTTGAATCTGCATTCAACTTTGCCATTTTACAAGCTGACGGATCTGTAAAAGAAAAGGCAACAGTGTGTAAAGGTTTATAATTTTCATTAATATCTATTTCTGCATCACTTGTTGTTTTGTGTGTGAAATACATACTGCCCGAAATAATGTTACCTTGCTTGAAAACTTTTACACCAGAGATAGTAGTGTCTGAATCGTAAGATAATATAAAGTCACTTGAAATATCTTCCGGAATCAATGAATTTCCAACTAAGGAAAGCATTGAAAGTTTGAAAGCTAAAGACATTTCAAGTTCGGAGTTTTCATTAATCTTAAAATCAGAACTGAGTCCGTATCCTGCAAGTGGAATATAATCTGACCATACATTACTGTTAAAAATTCTATAAACAGGAATTGAATAACTGTTTGCAGCAATACATATCTGCACAATCATTTTTTGAGATTGAGATGCCAAGGATTCTGAAGTTATGATATGTGCTTTTGTTGCAAGTTTATTAAAAGCCTCATACAAGGCTGTATTTTTAGTAGTTGAGAGTTCAACAATCTCTGAAGTTGCTCCATTGATACAAAGCTTTTGCTCATCATCCAAATATACATCCTGACTCAGTTTCACACCACCAAGTTCAGATGCAGATGCCGCAGGCAGTGTATAAACACCTGACATGTTTTTATACAAATAAGACAAGGCATCATGAATTGCCGTCCTAACATCTTTGCCGTAAACTGCAGTTTTTATTTTTGTTAAGAACTCATTAAAATTTGACATTTTATCATCCTTCTTTCTTAAATGAAATCTGTCAGTCTTTTTCTTGTATGACCGAGTTGAACCTTATTGTTTTCCGGTAAAAATAAATTTGTTTTTTTCTTAGAACACAAGAAAAATTCATTAACGCCATGTGGTTTTGAAATTACTTTATAGTAATTTCCTTGCTTAAATACTCCGTAAGGATTCTGAAAATCAATCTGTCGCATTTCAATTGCTGTCAGATCAAGTGTAATTGCTTCAGCTACAACACTATTTGCAAATTTTATAGCTTCGGAATAAAGCATTTCAGGATCTGTAAAACCTTTGAATTCCACGGGCTTAAAAATTCTTCCGAACTCTGCAACAGCTGCGGCATTCTCAACATAATTAACACCTGCATTAACAGAAGTAATATCAAGAGGCTTGCCTGTATTCTTGTCAGTCTCTCCATATGGGACAATACATGTATAAAGAGCAGTAGAATCAATATATTTATTGATATCAAGCAGATTTACACCGAATTCAATTTTCGTTGATGTGTCCTCAACACCGGGTAAAAGAGAAAAATCAAGAAATCTGACATCCTTTTCATATCTTACAGAAAAATATCCTCCGGTGCTTTTAATTACTTCATCTTGTAAAAAACGCATAGAGTTATATATTTTCAGCGATGTAACGCAAAAAACATAAGGTTCAATGTTACCTACCTGAAATTGTCTGCATTCATCAACCTGTTTATTATGACTGTTTATAATTTCGGGAAGTAACTGAGCTGTGTTATATTCACCGATTTTTGATGGCTGAAAAACTGAATCATTGAAGTATGCGAACTCACCTTCTGCAGTGACTGTTTTTAAGTTTTTGTAATCTGCACTCTGCTTGATTACTCTGCCTTTAAAAATCATATCATCGTCATCATATACGGTGATACAGTTTTTCAAATTGGTGATAGAGTTGTACAGAATATGAACAGGCGGTATTTTTATGTTGAGTGTACCTGCTTTGTTAAGCTCCGTATCAAGCTCAGCAGCAGAGAGCTTGCGGAACTCTCTGCTGTCGGGAACATGCAATTTTTTATCATCAAGCCAGATATGAAACATCAGAGAATACCCCCTCGGTATTCAATTGAAACATATCCGACTCCGTAAAAGCTAAGCCTATTTATACCTTCACGAATAATAATATCCGATGTGTCTTCTCTTTTTGACAAGTTAGCAAGCACCGTTCTGTCAAGAACACCGTCATAGTATTCAACACTGATATCAGATGTAACATTCGAAAGATGAAAAACAGGGATTGACGGCCTTTTTGTGCCGATAATTTCAATTTCACAGATTCCATCAACATAAATATCTTTATATTCACGAATGATTCCTGTTTCAAAATTAAGATAATCCCATTCCCAGTCATCTATCGAAGAAAAACGCTCATATTTAAAAGGCTCAACATCGCTTACAATGTTGAGCTTCATATGAGTTTCGCTTGACTTATCCACACCTTTAACCAATGAACGACCAAGCCACATATAGCCGGGGTCATTATCGATAATGATGTACTCTCTTGAACCGTCAAAATGTGAATACAACCTTGACGGCAGATGTTCTCTTTGTCTCCTGTCCCCTCTGACAATATATGATTCAGTTATGGTTCGATTTTTGTATTGCGGAACACCTGTGAGAGAAGTTGTCAAATCAATATCACCGTTAGCACCGGGATTATCAACTATGTGAGTTTTTACTTCCGGGTCACTTATGACAGGTCTTGCAGAACGCAACAGACCGAATTTTTCATAAGAATGATATCCGCCGTATTTGGTACCGTCCATATTAAGATCCT
Source organism: Clostridia bacterium (assembly GCA_017531385.1). GTDB lineage: Bacteria > Bacillota > Clostridia > Oscillospirales > Acutalibacteraceae > UBA1081. Next base: position 54,061 of record JAFXLD010000064.1, on the reverse strand, counting down.
CTCTCCTGTTTTACTAAAATATCGCCGAGTTCTTCGTTTATCTCAGGAACCAACTCACCGACAAGAGTTTTCTTATCAATCAAGAGGTCCTTTTTGCTGTTCATTGCGATAATTTCAAGCAGTGCAAGCATACGGTCAAATTTATCATCATTGGATGGCGCAGGCTGAGTATGAGTGACAGTAAGAACAGATGCAGGAATATCTGCAGAAGCAATCTGAGCATTGATGTCACTGATTCTGAGGTCATATTCAACATCTTCTGTCAATGTAGCAGTAAAAGCAGTCATTTTATTTCTGACTTTATCGGCATTTTCATCAATCGCAAGACCAAATGAATCCATTACATTACCCATGATTTCATATCTTGCCCATTTTGAGGGAGATGCGATACCGAAGAAGTCCTTGATACTCTGTTTTACACCACCGAAAAAGCTTGAAATTTTCTCTCTGAGCCATCCGTCTTTGTCTTTGATACCATTCCAAAGACCTTCAATAATCTGACCGCCGATTGCTAAAATGTCCGGTATTTTCTCAATCAAAGTTGAAGTGATTTTTCCTATGCATTCAATAGCTCCGCCGATAAGCTTTTCCATTGATTCAGGAGAAGTCAAGCCGTCAATAAGACCGATAATAAGATCCATACCAACATCAATTATGTCAGGAGCGCAACCTATTAATCCCGTGCCGAGTTCTGTTATTATTTTAACCGCAGAATTGATTACCCCTTCTTTGTTCTCTGAAAGACCTTTTGTTAATGTTGATATTATTTCGGTTGCATTTTTGGCTATATCCGGCAATACATCATTCATCACTGAGGGAAGCAAATCGTTAACAATAACGGGTGCTAACCCCTCGATTAAATCTCCAATACCTTTTAATGACTCTTCAACCACAGGTGTAACATTTTCTCCCACAGTAACTACACTGTCAACAAAATAGTCTATCAGATCATCAGTGTTTTGATTTTCATCTGCAATACCTGTGAGCAGGTTCTGCCACGATGCTTGCATTGAACTGATGCTACCTGTAATTGTTGTGCTTGCTTCTTTAGCTGTTGTACCCGTGATACCCATTTCACTTTGAATGATATGAATAGCATCAACAACATTAGAAAAACTCATATCATAGCCTGAGTCCTTAAACTGTTTTGCAAAAGCTTTGTCTAATTTTGCAGCATCATCAAGCAATCGTTCCATTTCTTCCTTTGTGCCGCCATAACCAAGCTTTAGATTATCAAGCATTGTGTAATTCTGCTTTGCAAAGCCTTGATATGCATTTTGGATTGATTGCATATCTGAACCCATCTTATTTGCAGTATCTGACATGTCAATAAGAGCTTGATCTGCCTTTTCAGCGGCTTTTACGGTGTCGCCCTCAAGACTTTGTAACAAACTTGCAGAAAAAGAAGTGACGGTTGTCATATACTCATTAGCAGATATACCAGCTGTTTTATATGCAACATTAGCATTATCAATTACATCCTGTTGTGATTGAATCAGTAAATCATAATCTTTTTTTACTTCTGCCCATGTGGCATTATTTGCCTTTGCATATTCAGAAAGACTTTGTCCACCAGCACCGAAAAGAGTTTCGACACCGCCTATTAACTGTTCATATTCAGCATAATTTTCAACAGCATTTTTTGTTAATGCAACTATTGCACCACCTGCAACTGTTATTGCGCCTGTAGCAACTTTTACTCCCTTTTTAGCAGCATCACCGATTTTATCTAAACCATCTCGAAACTTTTCAGTTTTTTCTTTTGCATCATCAATTTTATCTGTCAGTGAATCAAATGTAGATTTCAATCTATTAATGACTTTTGATTTATCTTCAAGGTCATCAAGATTTTTTTTCATTTTGTGTATATCTGCAGTTGTTTCATTAAGTGCCTTTTGCCAATGATTCATTTGAGAGCGAGCGTGCTGTGTAGCCTTAGAAACATCATCATAGCTTTTTTGTGCAGAATCAAGCGCCCTTTTTGCAGCTTTAGCTTCATCAGAGTTTTTACCGAAAGCCTTTGCTATTCGTTCATATTCATTTCTTGCAGAATTTAGATTTTTTTCCATTTTTGGAAGAAGTGCAACATTTTCTTGATAAGCTTTAGTTGCATTTTGTAAAGCAGATTTTAAAATATTGCATTTTTCTGAATGCTCATTAATTTGCTTGTTTAAAACTTCTTGTTGCGCTTTTAATGATTTTATAGAATCTTCATTATCAATAAATTCTGCAGTGACAAGTTTCATTTCAGATTTTAAAACATTCAGGTCACTGTTGATAGCTTTTACAGCCTGCCGAAACTCTTTTTCACCGTCAAGACCTATCCCTGCACTGATTTTTTTTGCCACTAATCCTCACCTGCCCTTTTTATCCCATGGAAAAAGCAATATTCATCAAACAGCGCTTTGATTTGCCTGATTGTCATTTTCCATGTGGTTTTTTCATCAAACCCGAGCAGACATTTACCGATGTAAAACCATCGGTCAACACTTATGACTGCCCGGAATCCGAGTTTTTTTCATCGTCATTATCAGGAATTTCATCAAGAAGCTCCTTCATTTCATCAGAAACAACAGTTTCGTCTGATTCTTCATTTTTCGTTTCAGGAAGTGAAACACCGAATACGGCAGGAATGATACCTTTAAGACTTGCGAGGTTCGTCAGATTGAGTTTTCTGCCGATATATCTCTCGTCAACGTGAGACCACTTATCTTCGGGGAAATCATCATTGTGATTATCAACTGCATCATTTACAAGAATTCTGAAAATAATAAGCAACTGATTCAGGTCTCTTGATTTTTCCGTTACACTGGTGAGATCACCGAATATATTCTGGAGTTCAATAATTGCATTGAGAGTAAGAGAAAGTTCATAAGTACGATTGCCGAGTTTAAGTTCGACATATTCTTTTTTTGCATTTGTAACAGGAATTGCTTTCATAAAATCTATCCTTTCTTTATAGCGCAAAAAAGGGACAGCATAGCCGTCCCTTAAAATCATTCAGTTTTTGCACCTGCAGCTTGCATATTTGCTTTTGCATATAATGCACTTATTGCCTGTTCAAGTGAATCAAAGTTGTCAATTGTACGCCATTTACCGTTTGCATCAACATATGCAGTGCCTGTTATTGACGGTGTGTTGAATGCAATTGTTTCACCTTTTGTTGTTCTGCTTTCATTGGGAAGAACAAACATGACTTTGTGAAGCCATTCCATATAGTAAACATCTTTACCGTCAATTTTTTTGCAATATACAGAGCCGAAGCCTACATACTGTCCGATATCATCTTCACCATATTCTGCACTGCGTTTATCTTCACTATAAGTACAGCCGAACATTATCGGTTCACAATCAGCAGGAATATGGTTTGTACCGAGTGTAATTGCGGCATTTTTAAAAATGTTAATTTCTTCTGCAATACCATCATCAGCAAACACTTTTACATTTTCAAAGGTAGGATTAACATCAACTTTCATAAGCTTACCGACTCTTTTTCCGGGGCCATATGAAATACTGTCTTCAGCTCCTACCTGATACGGTGCAATAACCGGAGTACATGCTTTATACTGCATTAATTTTCATTCCTTTCATCAATATCGTTAGTTAATTGTAACTGGAAAATAACATGGAGATAACCTGTGTCATTTTCGTGCAGAGTTTCAATATCAATAACATTTACATCATTATTTCGCAAAAGTTTTTTTATTTTTGTCTTATTACCGTGTGTATTGTCTTTTGTGAAATAATGAAGATAAAGTTCTGATGCTTCCTCAACACTTTCATCATCTGCAAAAAGTACAGGATGTTCAGAGAATATATTGAATGTGAAATATTCCTTTGCAGAACCGTTATAAAAACCTTCAGCTATGGGTAGGTTCATCGGTTCAAGAATATCACACAACTTTTCACAAGCTGTCATAAGCCTTTCAACGCCTCTCTTTCAAATACTTCCTGCATTTTTGCATTTACTTCTTCTGTGGATTCCTGCACTGCTTTTGCAAGAATGCCTGTTGCTGCCTGATGACTTGTGCCGAATTCAAGATATACAAGCTTTTCAGCATTAGTAGTTCCATCTTCAGATTTTCCAGAAGGAAAAACAGAACCGAAGTAACCGCCGTTTTTCACCTTTTTACACTTCTTGATTTTTATTGAATTAATCAAATCACCTGAAATTTTGTGTGATTGAAGATTCGCTACAAGCCTTTTTTCGATTATTGGCAATGCTTCATCAATCATTTTCGGTGCATACCGTTCCACCTGAGCAAGCGTGCCCAAGGTTTTTATAAAATCTTCATCAAAAGAAAAATCAAAGCGACCCATCAGACCACCTCTGAACAGGTTAATTCCGTATAATTTACATCAACCCTGAATGTACGCTTGATTTCATAGCGGACACCCTCATACTCAACGAATGAAGCCTTACAGAGTTCGTCAGTATAGACCTTAAAAACAATTGATGCTTTAAGTCCTGCTTTCATTGCCTGATAAAACTCTGTTCGTGTCGGGGATTTGACATCCGCATTTACGGTCCACTTTTTTTCAGTGGATTTGTCATGTCCTTTGATATATTCCGTTTTAACGGAAATCAATATGATTTGTTCATTCATTTTTCTGCACCTTATACTCTGAAGACAAACTCAGAGCATCACGAAGCTTTTCAAAGGCAAGCTGATAGCGCTCCGAGTTGTTATCAAAATTGAGCTGAGCTTTACAGTACAGTTCACAGCACTTATCAATCAACGGTTTATCTGCCGTTACTGAAATCCCGACTCTTTTAAGCTCCTCAAGACAAGCTTCGATATTACTTTTGATTTCATCATCAATGGCATCGTTGCTTCTTTTCAGGGCTTTTTTGATTTTATAAAAACGATTCATATTCATACCCGGAGCACTCCTTTATTAAGCCTTCTTAATGATAATTACACCGTTGGGGTCAAGAAGTTTACCGTCACAGATAATCATAACAGATGTATACTTCTTATGTGTTTTGTGGTCTTCCCACTGAACAGTATGCATCTGCATATTGCTGTTGACACCATACTTGCTCAGGTCTGCAAATACAGCGACAATATCACCGCTTGCGGCATCTGTGAAGGATGCAATAATATCTTCTTCAACTGTTTCTACAGCTTTACCGCCGAAATAGTAATTCAAATCGGCACCTATACCATAGTTGGTTCGTGCAACAGGCTGACCGTTTGTATCAACCATACCGTCAATACATTGGAATGTGGCTTCTGCCATAAAGAATTTACCTGTTTTGTAGGATTTCTTCATCTTAGCAAAAACCTTTGTTTTCCAACCCTTGTAGGAGTTGAATTCTGCCTCAGAAAGTGTGACAATATTTGTAACTCTTTTATCTTTGGTAATGCCGAGAGGCTGACCTTTACCTGTGCCGTTAAAAACAGCAATTTCGAGTGCTCTGATAACAGCTTCAACTGCCAGAGGAATAAATTTGTCAGTAAATTCCTTAAGATTTGTGACATTTGCAAGAAGTGTCTGAGAAATAAGACATTCAAGTCCGAAATAAGAGAAAGATACTGACTTGTCGGCTTTAACCTGATTTTCTTCAGCACCTGATTCTTCTGTAATCCATGTTGCAGTGGGAATAAGGTCAACTATGGGAACTTCAACACCGCCCTGAATATTGAGCATTCTTATCTGTGAATAGATAGAACCACTGGATTTAAGCTCTCTTATGATTTCATCAAGTATTGTAGTGGGGATTACAGCTTTTGTTGCTGTTGTGTCAGTTGTTGCATTCTGGAATTTTTCAGGAATAGGGGTGCCACGACATACGAAGTTCATAAATGCGTGTTCGTATGTATCTGTGTTTTCGGGTGTGCCGCTTGCAGCACCGAATGTTGCAACGGGGTCACCTGTGGGAGTGTTGACTGCCATTGCAAAGGGATTGCAGTTTACTGGATTACCACGGAGGGCATCAAGATTTGCCTGCTCTCTTGCTGACTCTTCAAACTGACTGTCGAGCTTTTCGATTTCAGCTTTTGTTTCATTGAACTTCTCCATATCGTGAGCATCAAGGTGTGCCTGAGCCTGCGTGAGAAGTTCATTTCTTTTGTTTAAATACTGTTCTCTTGTCATTTTGCATTTCCTTTCAATTTTAAAAATTCGATTTGTGCATTTAAATAATCTGTTTCCTTTAAAAGGGCAGATAATTTACTGATATTTTCTTTGGGAATAATATTCCCGAGAGATGCAACAATCTGCATCTGTGAGCTGTTTGCAGGTTTGTTAAGCTCCTGACCTGCAATGGAATCAATAAGACCGTATTCAACAGCTTGTGAAGCTGTTATCCATGATTCACGGTCCATAAGTTCAAGGGCTTCCTGTTCACTCATGCCGGTCTTTGCAACATACGCTGAAGCAATTGCTTTGTTGACCTGTTGCAGTCGTTCAGAAGCTTTATCCATAGCATGATAATCACCCTGACACGATGTTGCAGAGTTATGAATCATTAACATTGCCGTTGGAGAAATGTCACTCTGACCTGCACAGGCAACAACTGATGCAGCGGAAGCTGCAATTCCCACAACGTGGATTTTTACTCGGTCATGAAGCTCCCTGAGTGTTGAATAGATTGAACTGCCTGCAAATACACTGCCGCCCGGAGAATTGATATAAACATCAACCGTTTCCTTGTCATCGATTTTTGCAATGGCATCAATTATATCCTTGGGACAGACGGCTTCCATACCGAACCATTCATAAAACCACTTGTCTTCATTCTCAACAATAGTACCAAAAAGATTAAATCTCATTCACTCACCACCTTTCACAGTAAATGAATTATTCCTCAATCGGTTTAGTGTCAAGTCTTCTGATAGGCTCGTCACCACCGGGAATGGGAGCAAGATTAAATGTACCTCTCCATTCATTGGGAAGGAATGCACCTCTGTCAACCATAGACACAAACGCAAGTTTTGTGGAGATCGAAGCACACTGAAGATTGGAAGCTTCAAAAACAATTTTATTGTGAACCCGTTCCCGTCTTGTAAAAAGACCTTTGGTATAGCCGTTTGCAAATTTCATTGCAACAGGCTCAACTTCAGCTTCGTAATAACTGTTCCATTCATCTTCCGTCCAGTTAGACTGAACAATCTTGATGTTCGTGTTGAAAAAATTAAAAATACGCTGTGTTGTTTTTTCCATCTGAGCGGAATTGGGAACATAATCATGCGGCTGTATCTGAACTGCTTCTGCTTTACTGTCAACTGCAGCAACACCATTACCGCCGCCGTCTCCGACGCTCAGAAAGCTTTTAGCAAACTGGTCTGCTTCATTCTTTTTGTCTTCAGGACGGAGTGAATTATGAAATTTCAGAAGCCATCTGACAATACTTGAATTTTTTATTGCCTTGACTATACCCTGATCTGTTGTTGTAACAATTTCCATTAGCGGTAACAGCGCAGGGATTTTTGACGTTCCGAAAATATCATTCTCGTAATAGTCTTCTCTCAGATGAATAATGTCAGTATAGAAAAACTGATATGTGCTGCCGTTTGCAAAAGTAAATTGAAGATGAAGCTCCCCGAAGTTATCATACAAGGCTTCAACATATGTTGCCGGAAGAGGATATAACTGATAAGGCAATCCGTTATCGTCACGGATAATAAGAATAAAAGCATTGCTGTTGAGAATTAACTGTGTAGCAACCTTTTCCTGTAAATCCTGCCCTGTCATATACGGGTTCGGATCTTCAAGAAGAAATCTGATATATGCATCGGGATTTACTTCAAGTTTTGTCGTACCGTCTGCTTGTTCAGCTGTATATATATGCTTTGGCACCAGTTTCCCGATTGCCTTTACCTTCGGTCTGATGCAGGCTCTGACAATGTCAGATTTGTATACATTGCCGTCAAAAGCATAGAACCCGTTACCGACATCGGTCACGAGTTTAAACTTTGTAACTACTTTGTTTTTGTTTGAAAACATACCCATTGAAATACCTCAAATCATACTCATATATTCTTCATTATTGTCTTCATATACAACACAGGCATCGAGCAGAGCCGATGTGCCGTCAATTCGTCTTGTAGGCTTGCTTGTCTTGCAAGGCTGAATATTGCCGTTCTTGTCCTCGTCATATGCAGTATTTGCAAGACACCATTTCAGAACGGGATTGTTATTGTAATTGACAAGCTTCGATGCAAGATTCACACCGAGGTTTTTCATCGGTGATGAAAGTGTTTTCTTGCCCTGAATGACAGGAACAGGAACGCTGTCACCGAATCTGTTTGTCAGATCATCAACAAAATATTTTGCAGACCATGAGTCATAGCCGATTTTGAAAATATATACATCAAGCTCATTCTGAACTTCCTCAAACCAATCAGCCACCATTTTGTAGCTTACTTTATTACCGGGACAGGTGCGAACGTATCCATCATCAATCCATTGGTCATATGGAACTTTATCTTCCGTTACCCGTTTTTCTACAAGGTCATCAGCGATCCAGAACATAATATAACAGTAGATTGTATCATCACCTGGAATTCTGAAAATGATACAGGCTGCAGTAAGATCAGTTGTTGAAGAAAGGTCAACACCACCGATGCAGTATCTCGGTTTTAATGCATTAATGTCGAAAAGAGCTGTATTGTTAACTTCTTCCCATGAAAGCCACGCTTCTTCAGAAGTTTCAGGTATATTGAATTCCTTGCAAAGCAGATTTTTAACAAACTGCGGATTCGCCTTTGCTGTTTCAACCTTTTTACGGAGAGTTTCAAGATTCTTAATTGTGCCAAGTCCGGGGTTTGCCTTTTTCCAGCAATTCGGATCAGTCCATTCTTTTCGGTCATCAAGCTCATAAACCAACGCAAGGAAGTTTTCGTCTTTATATCCGTTGTCGTCAAAGTAACCGTTTATAACCTTTTTTGCATACTCATATTTATCGTCATACAGGTCACCACGAATAAAACCTGCTGTAGATGTCATGAATATAAGCGGCTGTTCTCTTGCGGTTACACCGTCAGCAATAATGTTGAACAATGCTCTGCCGTTCTTCCACTGATGTATTTCATCCATCAATGCACAGTGAACATTAAGACCGTCAAGTGTATCGGAATCAGATGCAAGAGGTTTGAAAACGCTGTCGTTGAAATCACAGACCATTTCAGAAACAAGAGTTCTGATTTTAGATAAGAGAACGGGAGATTTCTTAACCATTCTCTTAGCTTCAGACCAGATGATTTTAGCCTGGTCACGTTTGGTTGCGACAGCATAGACTTCTGCACCGGCTTCACCGTCTGCAACCTGCATATACAAGCCTATTGCAGAAGCAAGAAGACTCTTACCGTTTTTCTTTGCGACAATCAGCAGAACTTCTCTGTATTTTCTGTTTCCGTTGATGTCAATAAAACCGAAAATGGCAGCAATTAAAGCAAGCTCCCAGAGTTCGAGAATAACACGCTTACCGCCGAACTTACCTTTTGAATGTTTACAATAATTCTGAATAAAATCAATTGCGTGTGCTGCTCGTTTCGGGGAATAAAAATACTCGCCGGGATGCTCTATATCCCAGACGAGTTTTCTGTATGTTTTCCGTATTTTTCTGCTTACGACCTCTTCACCGGAGAGAATTTTGCCATAGTATTCAATTATAGGATTTCTCACAAATCCTCACGGCTGTCTACAAAGCTTTCAAAATCTTCATCACTCTTTACCGGTGCTTTAACTTCAGTCTTCGGAAGCAGATCAGTAAGCTGTTTTATAATTTTCTGATAGTTTGTGTTCATTGAGTTGTACAGTTCCGCCTGTGGGCGTTTGCGTTCATAAGGCTTCTGATTCTCTGACTGCTTGAACATTTCGGTAACACCGTTCTCAGTCAGATCTTCTTTAAGTATACGAAGCTGAACACGCATAAAAGCCGCATTTTCAATCAGACCGAGAACAACAGCTTTTGCCTTTTTATCAATTCCGTTAAACTGTCGCTTCAATCTTTTTTCTTCATCAGAAACAGCCTTTTCTATATCAAAATCAATCAAAAAATCACCACTTTTGCATAAAAAAATGCAACTTTCTGAAAAGCTGCATAAGTTGTTTAAAAATAAAATATTTCCTGTACGAATTTGGGGAGGGGGTCCTGCAAACCGACCTGCGTATTTTTCCAATCTGGGCGTTCGGTCATTTCAGCCTAAAAATAACACTTTCAGACAGGGGGGACTACCGGGAACGGTTGTCCGTTTTCATCAAATGCAATCAAAGGAAGAATGTCCGTTTTTGTTTTTGGTTTGAAATGTCCGTCAAATTTATCGTGACATTTTTTGCAAACATATTCCAAATATTCAAAGTTAAGTGCTATATCAGGATCATGAATGTTTGATTCTGTAAGAGTTATTTTGTGATGCACGATATAACCGAGCACTTCCCTACACTCTTCACACAGACCACCGTCAATCCCCTGGCGTTCAGATATATAAGCAGCCCTGCATTTGAGCCATTTGCTTGAACTGTAAAATGCTTTTGCAAATTCCTTTGACATAGATTCACCAATAAAAAATCAGCCCCAAAGAGCTGAAAAAAATATAAAAATATTTGAAAAAAATCTAAAAAATGTATTGACATATCACGCATTGTGTGATATAATAAAGACACAGTAAAGGAAAGGAGGTCAACGACAATGGCTAAGAAAAAGAAAAAGCCAATCAAGGTTAAGTACAAGGAAATACTTATCACAGCCTTGATTGACTTGGTCATAGGAACGCTGTTAATAATAATCGATAAACTAATCGATTAAGACAGCGGGTGCGGGGGAAGCCCAAACTTCCCCTTGCACTTTCATTCTACACAAATTCAAAGCCATTGTCAATACGCTTATGAAAACATTCTTAACAGCTCTTGGCGTTCTGCTCATTTGCTTCGGTATTGCTAAATTAGTGTATTGGCTCATAAAAAACAAAAAGGAGCAATAACATGACACTGAAAGAAGCAAGACTTGCTGCAGGTCTTACACAACAAGCAATGTCTGACCAGCTTGAAATTCCAAAAAGAACTATAGAAGAATGGGAAGCAGGTAGACGAAAATGCCCGCCATATGTCGAAAGGCTTGTTCTCAAGGAGCTTAAAGAAATTGCAGACAGCACAAAAGAATAAGCAGAAAGCACCGTCTACATCAGGCGGTGCTTTTCACATAAAGAAGTGTGTGTCAAATGAAAGTTATCGTTATCAATCTTCTGACAATGTAAGTTTAACACATAAAAAAGGAACATTGGGAATATCTTTTATAATTAAATATTTTTTTTGAGATAGCGATAACAAATCTGTTTAACAGAGTCTTTTGAATTGTTACCACCAATATGTGCGGAAATCTGTTCCCATGAATATTGCTTTTTAAATCGCAGTTCAAATATTTGTAATATATATTCATCGTCAATTGCATTGAAAAACTGCTCATATCTATGTAAACGCTCACGATAGCTGTTTAATTTCTCCGTAAGCTCCGTTATTCTTTTTTCATTACGCTCATAACCTGCTACAACTTTACTGCTGGTACTACCGCTGCCATGTGGCATCCCTGACATATCTGGCGACATCGAACCTGCCGAATCATCATATAATTCAGCAAGTTCATCTTCATATCTTTCAATTGCATTTAAAACATATGGATAATTCCTAAGCTCCTTTAAGGTCATAATACCACCCCTTATATTTCCTTGATTCTGATGCCGTATCGGAACAGCATCAATTTACGCTTGATTTTATACACTTCAGTTTTAAGCCCTTTTGTATCTTCAACAACAGTTTCACCGTTCTGTGTGTAAACAAAATCTGCTATATATTTACATGCATGTTCGCAAACTTTGCCATTATCATCATATTGCTTGGGAATAAGTTCAAATGGAACTTGTTCACGAAGTTCAGAGATTTCTCCTGCTTTTTGAAGCATGAGAAGTTCAAGGTGTCGATGAAATTCTTTAATACTGTCATATGTTCTACCGTTGTGATTAATTTTCTGTGATTTATATTTACTCTCTGAAGTCGGAGCTTTTATGCCAAGCTTTTTAAGCTCCTGATTGCTCATATGTACGCCCATTTCTCCGCCCCTTTTTCCTGAATATCTCAGGCTTGTACAGTCTGAGTGATATATAATACTGTCCGTTGAAATCATTATATTTGGCATCTATATCTGCAAACTCATATTCAGGATAATACTTCTTGCAGACGGCTTTTATATCACAATCGTGATTGTGAAGCTCCTTGACTGTCTTTTTTGAAATTCTGCCGTCACGCTGTTTTTCAGTCGGCAATTTAAGATTTCTTGAATGTCTGAGTCTTTTTCTTCCTTTTGTTGTTTTTGATATGTAGTAACTTAGATTTGTAATTCCTGTTTCATTAAATTGCAATGGCTTCACCTGAATGTAACCGTTTCCCCATATTTCAGCAATTTGTTTTATAGATAATCCACCTGAAATTACAATGTGATGATGAAGCCTTCCACTTTTTTCACCCTGTTCCAGAGCAGAATAGTATTTCAATTCAACACCGATTTTTTTCAGTGCTCTTCTTAATCTTCGGATAAAGTTTTCTTCCTCATGTTCCGCATCTTCAAAAGATGCAGGTAAATGAAATTTGTCGTATGATAAGTGAAGTGCATAATCTGATTCATTGAAATTCTCGTTGAGTAAATATACGATTTTTTTCTTTGCATTTCTTTCATTCAGCAACTGCTGTACTTCTGATGTCGGTTTTGCCTTTTTTCTGCGAGTTCCTTTTTTACTGCTTGATGCAAAAACAGGATAAATATTGACATCGAGGTAATTGCCATGAAAAATCATATTTTCACGATTATAACATCTCATTTTTACACACTTCTTTCTTCTTAGGAATGCCGGGGGAAAGACAGTAACGAAGCCCGCGTTTCTTTCCCCCGGCACCCCCTATCTTTCGCGGCTTATAACGCATAAAGTTATTCTTGTTAAAATATATATCATCTCATGATAATGGTTCTAACTTTAATATTCCATTACAAGCCCGATAACACCGTTTCGGTGTTCAATTTTCTTTATATATAATGTAATATACAACTAAGGTATTTTTTGCCTTTTCCAAAGGCGTTTATAATTCACTTGTGGAACAATAATTTTCACTTGATAAAAAGCATATGGATATGTTTCTTTATCATTAGAAATAACTTCAAGCTCCTCTATAAGCGTTTGCATATCTTCAAATGAATCGATGATTGTTTGAACCATATCTTTTATCGGCTTTATAATAAACTCACTTAATTCATCAATTGCAATTGTCTGTATCATTCAGAGTCACCATTCTTTAATACTTCCTGTGCAGATTCAAAAGCATCCTGTATTGAAATAAAATATTCTGCATTTCCACCTACATCAGGATGATTTGTTTTTGCAATCTCCTTATATCTCTTTTTCAAGTCTTCAAAAGTTGGGATATAATTAAATCCAAGAAGCAGAAAACAATTTGGTATATTTTTCGGTTTTGGTAAGGCTTTCAGCCCTGCAACCCAGGTTGAGAGCTCATATATTCCCCTTTCGGTCATACGAGCAATGTCTTCAAGAGTAAGAACTACCTGTGCAAATACATCTGAACCATATCTGACATTATTGCCGTGAGCCTTTGCATTTTCAATGCTGTGTTCAAAACGATACATCTGACCTTTATACCAAAACTCAATCCAACAGGAGAAACGGTCCCAATTGTAGTCATATTTTTCAACACTCAATCGGGACATAACTTTTTCGAGTTTTGCTTCATATGTAACTGCATCTGCGTATTGTTTAGCCATCTGCTGCACGCTCCTTCGCAAGTATCAAAGGAACTTCAAATTTATAGCAATCATTTGCAGTCATAACCACACAGGCTTTAATACCCAGAACAACAAATCCGGTTTTACAGAACTTTGCATCATTGAGCATATAATCAATGATTACAACACAACTTCTGCCTGTATAAGAATCTGTATCGGGACAATATTCATTAAGAGCAAGCAGGTCACCCACCTGATACGGTCTGTCATGAATACGGATTTCAAAAGTTTTTTTGCCGTCTATTACATCCTGAAAATATTCAGGAAAGCATTTCAATTCGTGAATCATTTTTACACTACTCCTTTTCACTTCTCAAATTCCATATATTTATTGCTTTCTTTGCTGCTAATTGATTCCAATAATTTTCATCATCATAATTATTATTTTCACAACCAAACATTCGAGTGGAGGCTTTACACACTTCACATCGTACATTCATTATGTGGTCCCCATTTTGCAGTTGTTTAGAATAAAGGGCTGCATTTCCGCCACAAAACGGACACGGTAATAATTCATCTATCATTTTTACATTGCTCCTTTGCAAAAAGATAATAATTGTTGAATTACTGTGAGGATTGTGACAGTAGTTTCCGATTCATATAAAAATACAAAATCTGCATCTACATGAATTGATTTGTATTGCATACCGTTATGACCTTTTTTTGAAATGATACTTTCAGTTCCGATTACAAGCACTTTATGACCAACCCGGATGTATCTGTCCATGTTGCGGGCAACACCGTTATAAGCTATACAATTATAATAATCGGGTTTTGCATCAGGCTTGTTGATTGCAATTGTAAATTCAACACATTGTCTGCCGTTTGTTGTATTTGTTCTTAAATCAGAAACACTGGCAATTCTTCCGACTTTTATTGTTTTGCTGAAATTATCAGTCTTCTTCATCATCTGTATTCACCTCTGGAATTTCAAGTTGAGGATTTTCAGACTTGCTGTTATAAAAAGTAACTTCGACCTGTCTTTCAAATGTTTTAAGGTCATCAATAAAGCTTTTGACAATGATTTTCAAAGGCTGAACAATACCAATGAGCATAAAACCGTTTTTGACTGCGAAATATGACTCTCCTGATTCATCTGTTCTTAAAGTACAGACAATATCTCTGCCTGAATAATCACCGAAAGGCTGAAGATGCGCTCTGTTTATAAATTCAACTCCGTATTGTGTTTTGTAAGCAACTGCATCATAAGTGCTATAAGTCACAGACAACGGCATTTTCTCTGTTTCTGTTTCGAAGTCATCCGTATCATCGAAATTAAAATTTATCGGCAGAGGTTCATTGATTCTGAAAGCCATTTTTTTACGCTGCGAATCGGTTATTTCATATGTATTGCAAAATGAATCTTCATCAAATTTCGGACATCCGATTAACGGGTATATTGCTCTGCCGTCAGATAACCACTGAATATCTCTGTCAGGATCCGAATACAGAATAAGCTGACCTGCATTTTTGCAAAGGGATATTATCTTTTTTATCTTCATTTTTCAAACAGTCCTTTCATGTTGTCTGCAAAATGGCACAGATTTTCTTTAAGTTTTCTGACCGTATTTTCATCTTCAATTTTTGAAAGTGCTTCAAGAAGTTTATTGACATCATTCTGAACAGCTTCGAAGTAGAATGAAAATCTTGTAATCTCAGGTGAAGCAGACAGCTTGAGCTGTTTTTCAAGCTCTGCAGAATGCTGTTTGACTTTTGCAATTTCATTGGCAAGCTGAGAGTTTTCTTTTGAAGCTTCTTCTCTGGCAGTTTTGAGTGCATCTTCTTTTGCCTTTTTAAGCTCCTCAGAGTGCTTTTTCTCTGCATCCTTGAGCTGCTTTTCAGCAGATTTTCGGGATTTTTCCGCATCTTTAAGCTTCTGCTCATATTCCGCTGTTGCAGTTTCAACAGCATTTTTAGAATATTCAGCTATTTCAGCATCTGAAGGCTCACGAACAGCAACCTCTGTAGGCTGATTTTTCAGTGCTTCATTTTCTTCTTCAAGATGCTCGTTTGCGACCTCAAGGTCATAGATTTCATCACGAAGCTTCTGCAATTCTTCATCATTTAAAGATTTTGCATTATCAAGATCGAGTGAAAGTTGTTCACCTTGTCTTGTGAGCTCTTCAACTTTAGCCCTAAGCTCTTTGACCGTCATTTCATCCACATTGTTTTCCTGAACAAACTGCTCTGCCTGAGCAGGCGAAAATACACACAATACTTTGACCTTTGTTATGCCGAGTCTTCCGGTTGAACGGAAAACATCTTCGCCGAGCGATTCAAGTGCCTTTATGTAGTCATATGCCTGTGACTTCTTGAGCCCTACTGCTTTTTCTGTATAATCCTCAAAGCTGTCAAAATTGAGTTCTTCATACAATCGTTCATCACGCATTTTTTTAAGATTCATTGCGAGTGAACACATTGCTTCGGCGGCATCGTTGCCGTTTCTGAGTATTTCATAATGAAGGTATTCTGCTTCTGCTCTTTTTGTAGGTGTATTATTTTCAAAAGTGATAATATCGTTCATTGTATTAAACTCCGTTCTGTTCATTTTATCAGTTTTATAATAATCTTAAAAATTTCTATCTTATCATCAATACTAAGTTCATTGCGAAGCTTACGGCTAAATTTTCCGTCATTTATTCCAAGCTTATCAGCAATCTGCCACAGTTTAATGTCTGCCTTTTTTGCAGCTTCTCTTATATCTTGATTGCACATTGTATTAAGCTCCTTTAT
The DNA here is from genome assembly GCA_017531385.1 of Clostridia bacterium. GTDB lineage: Bacteria > Bacillota > Clostridia > Oscillospirales > Acutalibacteraceae > UBA1081. The sequence continues at coordinate 37,536 of JAFXLD010000064.1, read as the reverse complement.
GCTGATTTCTGTTCAGTCTGACTTTTAAGATATTTCTGAAAAGCAATCATAAAAGCCTGCACTTCTTCTGTCTTACCCTGATTATGTGCTCCTCTGCATTGAGCAACATAATCACTTTTTGTTATTTCAACAGTATAGAAAGGCTTGTCCGGTTCGGATTCCTTTCTGACAAAGAGAATGAAGGCAATTCCTGCAGCGTGATTTTTGATATAGTTTTGTGTATCGCTGCCGACACAGATGTGTTGTGTTTCTCCTTCATTTTTTATTTCCTTAACACTCATTGCAGGTCTTATAAACAGTCCGTTTGAGTGGAATTCATATTTCTTGTTGAGCTCCTTGAACCGTTTCTTAATATCATTGTTAATCTCTGCAGTTTTCTTAGCAGAATCAATTTTCTGTTGCTTTGCTTTTGCTGTTCTGAGTGCTTCTTCCTGAGCTCTGATAAGTTCTATTGTTCTTGTGTGAGCCTCGAAAAGGTCACGGGGGAACAGCACTGCACTTTCTGCGAGGTCATAACCGAGCTTTTCACAGTCCTTAATGTAATCGGCATACCATCTTGCAGGAAGTTCTGTAACCCTGTGTTGCTTCTCTAAATAGTTGACTGTCTTTTTGATGGTGGTATATTTCAGAATTGTCTTCCAATATGATTCAAGCTCCCAACTACTTGATTTTTCATAAAGAAACCTGAGAACATCTTCTTTATATCCTGCTTTTTCAAGCTCCTGCAGGTACGAGAGATTATCGCAATCACATTTCTTGTCACAGTTTTTGAAATACTTAATGTGAGCTTTTGAAAGTTTAAAGAGCTTTTCGGTTGTTTTAGCTCTCATATTGAATATGTGATGTGTCGGATATGAAAGATATTCACAAAACAGCTTTGCATAACCGGCTTTCATCAGAAATTCAACTACCTTTGGGTATTTACAGAAGGTAGTTATATATTTGATGTAGTTTCGATACTGATAACTTGAATTATTTTCGTATGCATCCAAATCACAGTATTTGAAATCTGTGTCACCGAACAATGTATTAAGCTCCTCAATGTTGTAAAACGAAGAATCCCAATACCGAGTAAGATTTACATTTACTCTATTCATTTTGTACCAATCAGAATAATTAACAACCTCACATATGGAACAACCATAATATCGGGCAGTATATTTATCAGCATAACTGACGTTTCTTTTCCACATCTCAGCTTTATTCTCGGAAATATCAAGAAATAAACGAATTTCTTCCATTATCTGAGTATTTACAGGTGAGCAATTGCAGTTCTCATAGTTTCTGACAAGGTCAAAGAAACGGAAACAAGCAATATTGTTGATTCTCTGAAGAATAATTGCTTTAGCAAAATCATATATCTTGCCTTTACCACGGTAGTTATCTTTGAATGTGACATTAGTACGGCAGCTTGGGCAGTGTCCTCTTTCATTATGTTTATTATAGAGATTCATTCTGTCTTCATCAGTGAAGGTTCTGTAATCTGTATGGTCAAGGCTGACTATTTTTTCACAGTGAGTGCAATAACCTTTCCGTTTGCCGTTTTCTGTGAATTTAAACAGATATTTGCTGTTTCTGAGAGGAATATTACGAACCCAAGCTTCAAAATCTTCGGGAAGCTCCGGAATGGAGTTCATAAGTTTTTCTGTATCCATATTGCCACCTCAGACCCCTGCAAAAATATCAAAATTGACTATATTGCTTTCCGCCTGAGTGGAAACAGGCTTTCCGGGAACGGAAGAAAAACCGAAATATTGTCTTATCCATTCATACACTGTTTCAGGCTCCACAAATGCACAGTTCCCGACAGCTCTGCTTCTTGCTTTGCTTTCTATTTCTTTATAACAAACGGTAAGTGTTTTCTTTTCATTGAGAATCTTTTCTGCAGATGCATCATCAACAATAAGTTCATCAATTATGTACTGAGCAAAAGGTTTGTATGACGGACTTGTTTCCATCTCTTTATCGATTTTCTCGATAGCTTTTTTTATAAGTTCTGACATTTCACACACTTCTTTCTTGACATTTCTTTCAATGTCGTATAAAATAATAGTAGATATTTTTTGTATCTGCCGCATCTGGAGTGCCAGCTCCTATGCGGCTTATTTTTTTATTCTCGGTATTTTTGGTTTTTTATCATGATACAGCCCCATATACTGACCGTATGTGATATATTTACCCTTGCGTTCTGAAAGCTGTTTTGCTGCTTTCACGCATCGGTCAATGTTATCAGGCTTTTTCTGTTGAACTTCTGTTTCCATTTTGTCACCTCTTTCGCTATTGATTTATTCTTGAGCTTAACCAAGCAAATAAATAACAGTACCAACAAGAAAAACCGTCACGACAGGCAGTCCACCGATAAGCGAAGAAACAAAGTTAAGAAACTGTTTGTTTCTGTCTTTCCACAATGATGTGGCGCAGGATGAAAGAATGGCTATACACACCACTGCTATAAATTTCAACAAAGCAATCATATTTTTATCCTTTCTATGCTAATTCTTCAAGAGCATCAGAAAGCTTACTCTCATATGTCTTGCTTATCATAATAAGCTCCCCTGATGCTGTTACCTGACATATAAGATGCGGCATGCCGACTCTGAAAGTAATACACTCAATCAGTATGTAGTCAGCTTCACCATCTGAGTATTCATCAATAGCGGACCATTTACCGTTAAAGCCTTTGACACGGATGTTTTTATAATTATCTGAAATCATGCACTCACCCCCATGTTCAGAAGTTTATCTTTGGGAATTCGCCATTCATTTCCGACCTTTATGGCTTCAATTTCGCCACTATAAATGAGATTCAAAACGGTGCGGTCTGACATCTGTAAAAGAATTGCAGCTTGTTTCACAGTCATCAGAACGGGAACTTTGTCATATTCCGTATACACGTTATATGTAGCCGGTTTGCATCTTGGTCTTCCCTGCATTAAAAATCACCTCTTTTTTCTTTAATTGACATTATTTTCTTTTTTTGCTACACTCTTTGTGAAAGGAAGTGTACAAATGAATATCACTATTGATGCCGAAAACAAACTGAATGACCGTGGTTTTTCAACGAGCAAAATAATTCAGTTTACATATGATTCAGATGAATGTTGTCCATTGTGCAAAAAATATGGTGAAGCTGAACATCTTTATGCAATGTTATATACATACAAATACAATGATGTATGTGTGATTATAAACAGATGTCGAGTATGCAATCAAATATATATAAATACATATGATGCACAATATGTTTCTTCAAATAGGTATAAAAATTATAGATTAATTTCATCTGAACCTAAAAAAAATGAAAATATTGATTTTGAAAAAGTAATTACTGATTTGTCCCCTGATTTTGTTGAAATATATAATCAGTCTCATACTGCGGAAGAAATGAAGTTGAATCATATCGCAGGAATGGGATACCGCAAAGCCGTTGAGTTTCTTGTTAAAGACTTTGCAATTTCTGAAAAACCAGAAGATTCAGACAAGATAAAAGCAATGCTTCTGAGTAATTGCATTAACAATTATGTTGATGATGCAAGAATCAAAAATCTTGCATTAAAGTCTGCCTGGATAGGTAATGATGAAAGTCATTACACTAAAAAGCATTCTGACCGTGATATTACTGATTTAAAAAATTTCATTCAAGCAATGGTTTACTTTATCGGAATGTATTTTATTGAGAAAGATGCTGAGACAATTTCTCCTGCATAAAACTATCATTCTCTGCAAGTAATTTTCCGTCTAAGCTCCAATACTGTGTTACCAATCTCACAGGATTTGCACTCGTGCCAGCACCACGGGTGCATTTTGTTGCTATTACAGGAAGGATTTTTACACTCTCGGGTGTTTTCATTTCAATATCTGCCATACTTTTCACCTCACACACACTTATTTTGTTTAATTGATTAAACATTGTCGTCAAAAAAAATATTATCCACTGTAGTATCAAGAGCTCGTGCAAGAGATAATAGTGTCTTTGTACTTGTTATTCTTTCAGTACCATTTTCAAGTGCAGAAATAGTTGCACGACAAACTCCGCTTTTTTTAGCAAGAGCTTCTTGCGACATATTTCTCTTTTTACGAAATTCTTTTATTTTATATCCCATCTAATCACCCCTTTCTCTACAAGTGTTTAATTGATTACACACTCATGATACACTATTCTTTTTTGATTGTCAATAGTATTTTACAAAAAGTGTTAATTTTATTAAACAACTATTGACAAGTGACATGCTAAAATGTATAATAAATTAAACAATTAAGGAGTTTTGATACATATGACATTAAGCGAATTAATTCAAATTTATCGAACAGAACATGATAATATGTCACAAAGAAAATTTGCGAACCAATGCGATCTTTCCAATGGGTATATATCAATGTTGGAAAAAGGTATGAATCCCAACACAGGAGAAGCAATCACGCCGACTATACCAGTATTAAAAAAGTTAGCAAGGGGGATGGGAATATCTTTAACTGATTTATTTGTAAGAGTTGATGATATCCCTGTTGACCTTAAGAATGAAATTCAACTTGATTCAGATACTTTAAATATAACCGATGACACCGTTGTCTTTCCTGTCATTGGCGAATTGGCTGCTGGCTATGATATGTTTGCAAATGAAGAATATGATGCTCTTGATTCTATTGAAATCCCTTTATCATATTTAAAAGGCAGATCGAAGGATGATTTCTTTGTCCTTAAAATTCACGGCAACAGTATGTATCCTTTATATATGAATAATGATAAAGTACTTATAAAAAAGTCACCTACATTAAACCGAAGTGGTGACATAGGTGTTGTTCAGTATGAAGATTATGCTACTTTGAAAAAAGTTGAATATGTTGACGGTGAAGATTGGATGAAACTTATTCCTATAAATCCTTCATATGAACCAAAAACAATATCCGGTTCAGAACTTGAACAGTGCAGAGTTGTTGGTATTCCCGTTCTTCTTGTAAGAGAAATTGAGCAATAATGTGTTACATTTTGTCTGTTTTGCTGTTTTATATTTTGGATAAGTATGTCTTTCCAAAATAAACAAACTATATTTCAAGGACGTGTAAATGTTATGAGTAAAAACAAGAAAAAAAGCCCTGTCATTATATTTTTTATTTGTCTGTTTGCACTATGTATAATTTCAATTCTTTTTTCCTACTGGTACATATCTTTGCCTGTTGCTGTCATTGGTATTTCTGTTGCAATTTATATCATACAGAAAAGAAAAAAAGATAAAGGTAAAATAAACAACAATATATCTGATATTAATTTTGATTCAGTTCCTCAAAATTTTAAAATTGAAACTGAAATTAATAAGAAACCCGATACAACTTTTATTTTTGGAAATGCAAATGCAAAACAAATATCACTTGATTTTACTAATATAAATAAAATCCGAGAATGTTTCATATCTTTTGATGTTGAAACAACGGGTTTAAATTGTAAGACAGACAGAATAGTTGAAATTGGTGCTGTATTGTTCAGAAATGGTAAAGTCGATAAGGAATTTTCTACACTTGTTAATCCCGGAATTAGTATTTCTCAGAAAGCATCCTCGATTAATCATATTACAAATGAGATGCTATCTTCTGCACCTTCGGAAAGTGAAGTATATGCTAACTTGGTTGATTTTTTAGGAGATGCCTTGCAGGGTAAAACTGTGATGTGTGCACATAATGCAAACTTTGATTTTTCTTTTCTTTGTAACACATTGTCTCGACTTGGTTATAATGCAAATATTGAATATTTAGATACTTTGAAAATTGCAAGACAATATCTGCATGGCTTAGTAAATTATAAACAACCTACAATTGAAAATCATTTCGGTTTGATAAATACCGCTTCTCATAGAGCAGGAAATGATGCAGAGAATTGTGGCTATATCTTAACAAAGTTAATTGATCTAGCATTTACAGATTTAGAAAAAGAAGAATTAAAAAAAGAAAAATTAAAGTTGACACAAGAGGAAATGGAGATTTGTGCGTTTGTGCAAAAAAAGATTTCTGAACGCTGTGATGATATTTCATTGCTTGGATTTAGAAAAAATAGTAGCGGTTATGTTGAAGCCGGATGTTTTTATAAATTCTTAAAATTCAAATGTACAAAGAAAAATAATTACATTTTAGTAAAAAGTGATTGTGAAAATTTAGCCAATTATATTACAGAACCTTGTACACAAAGTGAAGGCGGTGAACAATTTCTTCGCTTAATTTTCTCAAGTCCCTTTGATTTGGAAGAATTTGCTGAATATTTCTATAACAAATTTTTAGAAAGCCGTTTGAGTGCTGAAGAGTATGCATCATATTATAACAAAAATCTATATGACGAAAACAATTCATTCACCACTCAATTGACTGAAGAAAACGTCTGCTCATTGCTTGAATCAGCAAAAAACAAACCAATAATTGAAGTCAATATAATAGCAGATAAACCTGTTCAACAAACAGATATATCAGTTCAAAAAGAAATGAACTCGACAGAAACCAAACAGCCTCGAGGAAGAATTATTATCCAGATGGATGCTAACGAAAACATTATAAGAGAATTTGAAACAATTTTTGCTGCAAGTAAGGAAGTTGGAATTAGCCCTAAATGCATTCGTGATGCTGCTAATGGTATACAAAAGACTGCCGGTGGTTTTAAATGGAAATATAAATTATAAAACAAAAAAAATCCGCCGCTCTGACTGGCACTCAGAGTGACGGATAATATAGGGAGTGTGAATACTCACACACGCAGAATCAGTATATCACACTTCCCTTGATTTTACAAGGGGTATTTTTATACCCTTTTGAGGAGTGTGTTCAAAAATGGCAAAAAAATCAAATAAGAAGAGAGCAGACGGCAGAATTGCCGTTCAGGTGTATCTCGGTCTTGTAGACGGAAAACGCAAATATAAAACCGTCTACGGCTCAACACAGAAAGAAGCAGACCAGAAAGCCGAAGAACTCCGCCTGAAAATGTGCAAAGGTATCGACATTACAAAAGAAAAGGACAGCTTTGTTACCTGGGCAAATTATTTCTTAATGTCAAAGAAAAGTGAAGTAAGTGCAGAACAATACAAGTTAATCAGCAGCAGAGCCGAAGTATGGAAACAGTATTTCAAAGAATTCACAATCTCTGATGTATTGCCAATGAACATTCAGCAGGTCATTAATGAACTTTTCATCTGCAATCCATATACAGGAAAACCAACTGCAAGACGTACCCTGTTATCATATATAAATATACTGAGAAACATCTTTGACTTTGCCATTGATAACAGAGCAATTGACTTCAACCCGGCACAGAGAATCAAGCCGCCGAAAAACGCTGAAAAATCTGAACGCAGAGCTTTGACACAAACGGAACGCTCACGGATTATTGAATTTGCACACAGAGGACAACGTGCAATGATGCTCCTTATGCTGTCGGGACTCAGACGAGGTGAAGCAACAGCCTTGCTTTGGTCTGATATTGATTTCAAAAATAAAACAATATCTGTCACCAAATCATTCAACTTCAAAACACAAGCATTGAAAGCTCCTAAGAACGGCAAAAGCAGACTTATATCCGTTCCTTCGATACTGATTGATTTTCTGAAGAAAGAAGAACGAACTTCACCTTACGTAATAACAAGTGCAAACAATAAGATGATGACAGAAACAGCATGGAAACGATTGCTTGAAAGCTATATAACAGATATGAACCTGAAATACGGTAATTTTATTCAGCCGACAAATAAATTTGCACCGCAGAAAGCTTCAATGATGATTGAGCCTTTCACATATCATTGTTTACGGCATACCTTCTGCACAATGATGTACGAAGCAGGTATTGACGTTCTCGTTGCACAAGAACAAATGGGACATTCAGATCCGAAGACTACCCTGTCAATCTATACACATTTACAAAAAGAACACAGGATAAATAATATCACTCAACTTGATGCTTATTTGAATGCATAAAAAAAAGCTCCTTGCAAATCACAAAAATGTGATTCTTGCAGGGAGTTTTGACTTGCATGTTGACTTGCACTTTTTATGTATATATTCATGAATTTGATGTAATTTACCGAAAAAATTAAAATTTTACAAAAACAAAAATGCCTTAAAAACCACGCATTATAGCGGTTTTAAGGCACTTTTTTAATGGCAGGGGCAGAAGGGTTCGAACCCTCGGCACGCGGTTTTGGAGACCGCTGCTCTACCAACTGAGCTATACCCCTATATTATTTTGGTGGACCATCAGGGACTCGAACCCCGGACCAACCGGTTATGAGCCGGTTGCTCTAACCAACTGAGCTAATGGTCCAACTCAATCACGCTTGATTATTATAACACAAAAAGTAAAATTGTCAAGAGTTTTATTGAATTTTTTTATTATAATTCATGCAATATGTGTATTTATTATTTTCCTTATTAATATAGCGTCAGATATGATAGTTTTTATAAAAATAAATTATAATTTTTCTGTAAATTTAATATTGAAAACGCAAAAAATGTATGATACAATCACAATGTAAATTAATACACAGAAACGGAGATGCTTCCAATGAACGCAAGTGTAAAAAAAGTCATGGATCTTATTAAAGAACATGACATAAAAATGGTTGACTTCAAGATGGTTGATATCAACGGTCAGTACCGCCATGTTACAATCCCCGCTCAGAATTTCACACCCGAAATTATGCGTAACGGTGTCGGTTTTGACGCTTCAAACTACGGCTATGCTGTTGTTGAAAAGAGTGACATGGTATTTATTCCCGATCCCGATACTGCAATGATTGATCCCTTCTGCGAAATACCCACACTTTCAATGAGCGGTAATGCAATGATTATCGACTCCCCTGAAAACCGTCCTCTTGCTCAGTACCCCAGAAATATTGTTCTTGCAGCTGAGAAGTATATGAGAGATTCAGGCATTGCAGACACAATGATGATTCTCCCCGAATTTGAATTTTATCTTTTTGATCAGGTCGGCTGGGAAGTAAAACCCAACTCTGTTGCAATGAGCGTTGATGCAAAGCAATCATACTGGAACAGTGCTACTCAGGGGCTCGGACACATCGTTCCTCTTCAGAAAGCTTATCACATCGCAAAGCCTTTCGATACTTCATACGAATGCAGAAGCGAAATGTGTATGCTTATTGAAGATGCAGGTATTCCCGTTAAATATCATCATCCCGAAGTTGCTGCTTCAGGTCAGTTTGAAATTGAACCCATGCTCGGTGAAATGTCAAAAATGGCAGATGCAACAATGATGATCAAATATATCATTCATAATACTGCTGCAAAGTACGGCAAGAGTGCTACTCTTATGCCTAAACCCGTTTACGGTGAAGCAGGCAGCGGTATGCACGTACATATGCTTCTTCTCAAAGACGGCGAACCCGTATTCTCAGACGATAACGGATATTCACATCTGAGCAAAACAGCTCACTACTTTATAGGTGGTCTTCTCAAGCACATCGGCTCACTCTGTGCTATCACAAATCCCAGCACAAACTCTTTCAAGAGACTTGTTCCCGGATTTGAAGCACCCGTTACAGTCGGTTATGCAACAAGTAACCGTAGTGCAGTTATCAGAATTCCCGCATATGCAAAACAGCCCACAGAACGCCGTTTTGAAATCCGTAATCCTGATGCCACATGTAACCCCTATTTCTGCTATGCCGCTCTTCTTATGGCTGGTCTTGACGGTATCAAGAATCAGATTGATCCTCATGAAAACGGTTGGGGTCCCTATGATATGAACCTCTACAATCTTCCTGAAGAAGAAAAGGCAAAGCTCAAAGGGCTTCCTACATCTCTCGAGGCTGCTCTTGATGCTCTTGAAGCTGACTATGATTACCTCACAGCAGGCGGTGTATTCCCCGAAGAACTTATCAAGAACTTCATCAAGAGAAAACGTGCAGAATGCAGTGAAATCGCTAAGATTCCTCATCCCGTTGAGTTTGAGAAATATTATAATCTGTAATTATTTATCAGGCGGCAGTTTTCTGTCGCTTGATTTTTTATATATTGTGTGTTAATATGAATCTGAGGTGACATTATGGATGATAATGATAATATTTACACTGTAAATAGTGGAAATGAACAGTATATAATGTCTGTTTCAAAAGATGAATACATGAACATATACAAGCTTTCAACAAGGCAAAGAAATAAATCAATTTTAATTTGCGCACTTATTTTTGTTGTGTCAGCATTGATATTTATGCCATTCAACTCATTGACATCTCTTGTCCTGCTTTGTACAGGTTTGTTTTATATTCTCTTAATGCTGATCGGTTCTCATTCAATTAAAAAGAACTGGGTTAAAAAAAGTCTGATTATAGAAAACAGGCAGTATCTTATTGATGTTTTTGATGAAAAACTGTCACTTTCGATAATTGAAAACTATGAACTTGTCAGCAAAGTTTCAATTAATTATGACAGCATCATCACAATAAAAGAAAATGACGAATTTTTTGTTTTTTCTGATGATATGCAGGTATATTTTATCAGGAAGTCAATAATCAGACATGATAGTATTTTATTTGATAAATTCAGGAAAGCAACCGAAAAATACTCAAAAATCAAAAAACATAATGCTGTGACAATAACTTTTCTGGTTCTGACTTTCGGATTGTATGCATTTGTTGTTGCATGCAAAGACAATATTGCATTGCATCTCGGCAATCCTTGTTATTGGATATATTTTACAGTATTACCTTTCTCGCTAGGAATGATTATCAATTCATTAGTCCGTAAAAAACGGGATATTAAATGGATTCCAGGATTGATTGCCGGAATTATTATTTCAGTTTTGTGTATAATAAGTGGTATTGAACAGGTCGGTTACAACAAGTATTATGATAGCGGATATAATGTTATTGCTGAAACAGAAAAACATCTCGGAATTGACATTCCTGTTCCTGATTATATCAATTTTTATAAAGAATTTTACTCAGAAGACAACAGAATTGAAATAATCAATGAAATAGATATGGAATTTACAGAACTTGAATATGTTGAAACTAAAATAAACTATGTTGAAAAGATTATTTCTTATGATATCTGGAAGAAAGGTTTTCCCGACGATTTCCTGCATATTGTTCCCTATCCCGATTATTTTGCAGATTCTGAATATTCTATTCTGTATAATGTTGACACAAAAGAAATCAATACAATTCCGACTGAAAGCGGTACGCACAGACTTGTTATAATTGCTTACTATTACAGAACTTTGGATATCATTGAATATACAATAACTTTATAAAAGATAAGCACTGCCCTTCCGGACAGTGCTTAATTTTTTTCATTGATTACATAAGTGAAAGATAAAGTGCTTTAATTTCTTCAACAGATGTATCTCTGGGATTTCCGGGACGGCAAGCATCGTCAAATGCTGACTGTGCAAGGAAACCAACATCTTCTGCTTTTACAATATCTTTAAGGTCAGCAGGAATACCTACATCAGCACCAAGCTTCTTAACTGCGTCAATTGCTGCTTTTCTTGCATCTTCAAGAGTCATTGCGTCAACACCGTCAACACCCATAGCCTTTGCAATATCTCTGTACTTCTCACCTGTTTCGGAAGCATTGTATTCCATAACTGTGGGAAGAATGATAGCATTTGCAACGCCGTGAGGTGTGTCATAAAGAGCACCGAGAGGATGTGCCATTGAATGAACAATACCGAGTCCGACATTTGAGAAGCCCATACCTGCAACATACTGACCGAGAGCCATACCTTCTCTGCCTTCGTCTGTGTTTTCAACAGCACCGCGGAGGCTCTTTGCAATGATTTCGATAGCCTTGATATGGAACATATCACTCATTTCCCATGCGCCCTTAGTGATGTAACCTTCAATTGCATGAGTAAGAGCATCCATACCTGTAGCAGCAGTGAGACCTTTGGGCATAGAAGCCATCATATCAGGGTCAACAACTGCAACAACGGGAATATCATGAACGTCAACACAAACCATTTTACGGTTGTTTGCAACGTCTGTGATAACATAGTTGATTGTAACTTCAGCGGCTGTGCCTGCTGTTGTGGGAATTGCGATAATGGGAACACACTTGTTCTTTGTGGGAGCAACACCTTCAAGTGAAACAACATCAGCAAATTCGGGGTTTGTGATGATAATACCGATAGCTTTAGCAGTATCCATTGATGAACCGCCGCCGATTGCTACGATACAATCAGCACCTGATGCTTTGAATGCAGATACACCTGCCTGGACATTTTCAACTGTGGGGTTAGCTTTGATTTCTGAGAAAATCTCATAAGCTATTTCAGCACCATCAAGAATGTCAGTTACTTTCTTTGTAACACCGAACTTGATAAGGTCAGGGTCTGAACATACAAAAGCTTTTTTGAATGCTCTTGCCTTGATTTCGTCAGCAACTGCTGCGATAGCACCTTTGCCATGATAGCTTGTTTCATTGAGTACAAATCTGTTTGCCATAAAAACTCTCCTTTATGTTATTGGTTGATATACACATCCATTATGCTCTGGATATCTATATTATACCGATTTGTAAATAAATTATTTTTATATTTTAGAAAAATAAATACAAAATATTACATCAATCTTCTTTTATCTACAATTTAATTGTTGACTTTGCACAATCTTTATGATATATTTATTTTAATAAGATAGAGGTGCAATAATTATCAGTAACTGTCTGTTTCCCGATAGTAGGACAAGTGAAAGGAATTATTGCCGAGGGTGATAACTTTTATCGGAGAGTTATTATTCGGGGTGCGGCAGAATATGCCGTAAACTGTCACATTTGTGGAGTGCTATCGTGATTGATTCTCATGATCATGGTGTATTTCACTGTGGTCTGTTTTTTATTTACAAAACCGAAAGGAAGATTTCAATGAAAACACGCAAAAAACTCCTTTGTATGATTCTTGCAATTGTTTTCTGCAGCTTTATGATCATAACTGCTGCGGCTTCTGCTGAACCCACATCAGAAGACACATTGACAATCGGCGCAACAACAGAATCATCAGTATCAGCTCTCAACGTTTATGAAGAGAGTTGTGAAGACTGTGACGGAACAGGTTTTACATGCGAACACAATGCTGTTTGTGAATCCTGCGGCGGCACAGGTATCATCAATGTAAAAGAAACTGCAAGCAGCGGTTATTTTGCATCATTCTGGGCACTCGTTCCTCCCATTATCGCTATCGGACTTGCTCTTATCACAAAAGAAGTTTATTCTTCACTGTTTGTTGGTATTGTAGCCGGCGGTCTTCTTTCAGCAAACCTGTTCAAAGAAGGTTTCAGCCTTACGGGTTCAATGGACTATATCATCAACGACGGTCTTATTTCAGCCGTTTCTGACAGCGCAGGTATATTCATTTTCCTTGTGCTTCTCGGTGTTATGGTTGCTCTTATCAACAAATCAGGCGGTTCAAGAGCATTCGGTAACTGGGCTGTTAAGCACATCAAGTCAAGAGCAGGTGCTATGCTTGCAACATTCGCTCTCGGTGTACTTATTTTCATCGACGACTACTTCAACTGCCTTACAGTCGGTTCAGTTATGAGACCTGTTACAGACTCTCATAATGTTTCAAGGGCTAAGTTTGCATATCTTATTGATGCTACTGCTGCTCCTATCTGTATGATTGCTCCCATTTCTTCATGGGCAGCTGCAGTTGCTTCTTATGCAGAAGAAGGTCAGGGACTCAAGCTCTTTATTCAGGCTATCCCCTATAACTATTATTCACTTCTCACATTCGTATTCATCATCGCAATCGTATTTCTTAAAGTTGATTACGGACCGATGAAACTTCATGAAATGAATGCTGTTCTCAACAATGATCTTTACACATCAGGTGACAGAGTTGACAATGTTGCAGAAGATGCAGGAAATTCAAAAGGTAAAGTTATTGACCTTATTCTCCCGGTTGTTTTCCTTATAGTAACTTGTGTATTCGCTCTTGTATATAACGGCGGTATTCTCGACGGTGCAGACTTTATTACTGCATTTTCAGATACAGATGCTACTGTAGGTCTTCCTTGGGGTGCACTCATTGCTCTTGTTCTTACCATGATTTATATGGTATGCAGAAGAGTTATCACATTTAAGGGTGCTATGGAATGCGTTCCCGAAGGATTCAAGGCAATGGTTCCCGCTATCACAATTCTTACATTTGCAACAGCTCTTAAGAATATGACAGGTCTTCTCGGTGCAAAGTACTTTGTTGCTGATCTTATGAACGGTGCTGCTGAAGGTCTTGCAAACTTCCTTCCCGCTATCATTTTCCTTGTTGCCTGCGGTCTTGCATTTGCTACGGGTACATCATGGGGTACATTCGGCATTCTTATCCCCATCGTTACAGCTATCTTCCCGGCTGATTCGACAATTCTTGTTATCGGTATTTCTGCTTGTCTTGCAGGTGCTGTCTGCGGTGACCACTGTTCACCCATTTCAGATACAACAATTATGTCGTCTGCAGGTGCTCAGTGCAACCACATCAACCATGTAAATACTCAGCTTCCCTATGCAATTACTGTTGCCGCAATATCATTTGTATGTTATGTGATTTCCGGTTTTGTACAGAATGCTGCAATTATGCTTGCAATCGGCGCTGTTCTTACAGTAGGTACAATTCTTGTAATAAAAGTACTTACAAAGAAAGATAAGAAAACAGCAAAATAAAATTTATTATCATTTTCTCACTGTCTTAAAAAGACAGTGAGATTTTTTTTTGTTTTATCTCTATTGATATTATAAGATTAAAATGCTATACTTATTTCACTATTATATAAAGGGTGAAATTTATGCTTTATATAGGAATTGACCTTGGTACATCTGCAGTCAAATTACTTCTTGTTGATGAAAAAGGTGCAATTATTAATGAGGTTTCAAAAGAATATCCAGTTTATTTTCCGCATTCAGGCTGGTCTGAACAAAATCCTGAAGACTGGATAACAGCAGTCAATGAGGGTCTTGCCGAATTACTTGCAGATTGTGATAAATCCGCAGTTAAAGGAATCGGTTGCGGCGGTCAGATGCACGGACTTGTTGTCCTTGATGAAAATGATGAAGTAATCCGTCCTGCAATCCTCTGGAATGACGGAAGAACTCATAAAGAAGTAAAATATCTTAACAATGTGATCGGCAAAGATGTTTTATCTGAGAACACTGCGAATATTGCTTTTGCAGGTTTTACTGCTCCGAAAATACTGTGGATGAAGAATAATGAACCTGATTTATTTGACAGAATCAGTAAAATTATGCTTCCGAAAGACTACATAAATTATTTTCTTACAGGTGTTCATTCCTGTGACTATTCAGATGCATCGGGTATGCTTCTGCTTGATGTAAAGAATAAATGCTGGTCAAAGAAAATGCTTGAAATCTGCGGAGTAACAGAAAAACAACTCGCATGTCTTTATGAAAGTTATGAAGTCACTGGTAAAATCAAACCTGAAATTTCAGAAAAATTCGGACTTTCACCCGATATTGTTGTTGTGGCAGGTGCAGGTGACAACGCTGCAGCCGCAATAGGAACAGGAACCATCGGCAACGGCAACTGTAATATATCAATCGGCACATCGGGTACTGTATTTATTTCAAGTAATGAATTCGGTGTTGACAACAACAATGCACTTCATTCATTTGCGCATGCGGACGGTGGTTATCATCTTATGGGATGTATGCTTTCAGCCGCATCATGTAATAAATGGTTTATGGATGATATTCTCTGCAATAAAGATTATAACGGGGTTCAAAGCCTTATAAATGAGGAAAAACTCGGCAGAAATGAAGTATATTTCCTGCCATATCTTATGGGTGAAAGAAGTCCTGTTAACGATACAAACGCAAGAGGTACATTTATCGGAATGAGCCTTGCAACAAAGAAAGAAGATATGCTTCAGGCTGTTCTTGAAGGTGTTGCTTTTGCAATCCGTGACAGTTTCGAGATTGCCAAATCACTCGGCATTGATATTAAAACAAGCAATATCTGTGGCGGCGGTGTTAAAAGCAAGCTCTGGCAGAAAATCTTTGCAAATGTTCTCGGAATTCCGCTTAATATTCTCAAAACTGAACAAGGTCCCGGTTACGGTGGTGCAATTCTTGCAATGGTAGCTTGTAATGAATATGATTCAGTTGAAGATGCCTGTAAAAATCTTGCCCAAATTTCTGAAACGGTTTATCCTGATAAAGATTTAACTAACCGTTATGAAATCAAATATAATAAATTCAGAAAGATATATCCTGCACTTAAAAATACATTTGCAGATATGATAACGGAGGAATAAAAATGGCTGAAATCTTTAAAAACATTCCCGAAATAAAGTTTGAGGGTTCAAAAAGTAAAAATAACCTTGCTTTCAAGTTTTATGATCCTGAAAAGATTGTTCTCGGCAAAACAATGAAAGAACATCTTCCCTTTGCTATGGCTTGGTGGCACAATCTCGGTGCCGCAGGTACAGATATGTTCGGCAGAGACACTGCAGACAAGTCTTTTGGTGCAGAAAAAGGCACAATGGAACACGCAAAAGCAAAAGTTGATGCAGGCTTTGAGTTTATGCAGAAGCTCGGTGTTGAATATTTCTGTTTCCACGATGTTGACCTTGTTCCCGAAGCTGATGATATCAATGTAACAAATGCAAGACTTGACGAAATTTCAGATTATATACTTGAAAAGATGAATGCAACAGGCATCAAGTGTCTCTGGGGTACAGCCAATATGTTCTCAAATCCGAGATTTATGAACGGTGCAGGCAGCACAAACTCGGCAGATGTTTACTGTTTTGCTGCAGCTCAGATTAAAAAAGCACTTGACATCACAGTAAAACTCGGCGGTAAGGGCTATGTTTTCTGGGGCGGTCGTGAAGGCTATGAAACACTTCTCAACACAGATATGAAGTTTGAGCAGGAAAACATTGCAAGACTTATGAAAATGGCTGTTGATTACGGCAGAAAAATCGGTTTTACAGGTGATTTCTATATTGAGCCTAAGCCCAAAGAGCCTATGAAACATCAGTATGATTTTGATGCTGCAACTGCAATCGGTTTCCTTCGTCAGTACGGTCTTGATAAGGACTTCAAGATGAATATTGAAGCAAACCATGCAACACTTGCAGGTCACACATTCCAGCACGAGCTCAGAGTTTCTGCAATCAACGGCATGCTCGGCAGTATCGATGCTAATCAGGGCGACTATCTTCTGGGTTGGGACACCGACGAATTCCCCTTTGATGTTTATGAAGCAACAATGTGTATGTATGAAGTAATTAAAGCAGGCGGTCTTACAGGCGGTTTCAACTTCGATGCAAAGAACAGACGTCCCAGCAACACTTATGAGGATATGTTTGAAAGCTACATTCTCGGTATGGATACATTTGCACTCGGTCTTATGAATGCCGCTAAAATCATTGAAGACGGCAGAATTGACGAGTTTGTTGCTCAGAAGTATTCTTCATTCAAAAATACAGAAATCGGCTCAAAAATCCTCTCAGGCGATGCTACACTTGAAGAACTTTCAGCTTATGCAGAAAATCTTAAAGGTATCAACTCCCCTTGCTCAGGAAAACAGGAAAGACTTGAGGGAATTGTAAACAACATACTTTTTGGTTAAAAAATCAACTGCTCTTACTTTTGTAGGGGCAGTTTGCATATTGAGCCACTTCGAATAAAGTAGTATGGAAAATATAGTGAATAATCCCGTATTCTACGATTCATAGGTTGATTATTATAACTTTTGTAGGTACAATTTTGTTGAGGTGATACACATGGATGTTGTAAAAATAGGTGCATTTATTAAAGTCCAACGAACTGAATTAAATATGACACAGAAAGACCTTGCTGAAAAAATAGGTTGTACAGACAAAGCTATTTCCCGTTGGGAAACAGGTAAAGGAATGCCGGACTCATCTTTTTTAGTTCCCCTTGCAGGTATATTGGGTATAACAGTAAACGAGCTGTTGACAGGAGAAAAAATTCCTGAAGAAACCTTCACTCAGAAATCAGATGATAATCTGGTTGAAGCTGTACAAAAAACTGAAACGACAATAAAAAAGGGGAAAACAGTAAAATTCTTCTTGATTGTTGCTGTGGTTTTTTGCGTTTTTTCAATATCATTTCTTATTAAAACCGTAATTGATAATCAGAATACTGTTACATATATTGGTGACTTTGGTACAAAAAACAGAATTGCTGTAACTGAATTGCTTATTGAATTGGATAGCCGTAACAGCTATTTTTCAGAAAATACTGTTTGCACAGATATTGATATAATTCTTGATTCTGACGGAAACTTTAAGTCTGCAGAAATCAAGATGAATGATGAATCTTTGCACGAATATATCAGCCTTGTTTTGCTTTCTCCGAGTGAACAGCCTGAACAGCTATCATACATAATCAATAAAAAGTATAGTTATTATTCAACTGAAGACGGAATATTATATTCGGATTTATGTGATTTTTTGAAGAATGAACACTTTATTGAAGCGGCTGAAAATTATAGTGATATTGAAATATTTGATAAGTTTTATATAACCGGAAGATCAACATTGTATTTTAATTTTGATGGTAAAGATACTACAATATTCAGTAAACAACATCTTTTTGCCGACGGTGAATTTAAAAAAGTTTGGAATGCAAATGGCATGAAAGGAAAATACTTTGAACTAGGTGTTGATACTATTGATACTGTAACTGGCGCAAACTGCACTTGTTTCGGTGTTTATATTGAAAGATAAAATGTTAATTATCATTGCTTGATGCAACGCTAGAAAGTAACTATAATTATTATGAATTATAGTTAAGGAGGTCAATCACATATGCTGAATGACAATATTAAAATACTACGCAAAGAAAAAGGCCTTTCACAAGAGGAGCTTGCAACAAAACTGAATGTAGTAAGACAAACTGTATCAAAATGGGAAAACGGATTATCTGTGCCCGATGCTGAAATGCTGATTAATATTGCCAAGGAACTTGATACAACAGTCAGCGTTCTTTTAGATACAAAAATAAAAATTGATAACGATTTGGATATAAAAGCTATTGCAACAAATCTCGAATCAATAAATAATCAGTTGGCTAAACAGAAAGAGGCACGCAGAAAAATGCGAAGAATTATTTTTACTGTCATTTTGGTAATTTCAATAGCAATCCTTGTCGGAAGTATTGTTAACCTTATTTATTATAACACCGTAATGAATAACATCAGTGCAAATGCCACTATAATCGGCGGATATAACGGTCCGACAAATGTTTTTGTTTCAAGCACTTCTTTACGTCCGTTAATTTTAATCATTACATTAATCTTTTCTGCCGGTTCTGCGTTTGGTTTATATAAAACTCGCAAATAAATTTATATATATAAACAGCCTCTGTGTTTCCACAGAGGCTTAAATATTTTGAATTACTTAAGAGCTGCCTTAAGAGTTTCAAGTTCATTAACGAGAGTTGCGGGGATCTTATCACCGAACTTTGCATAGAACTCTTCGATACCCTTTGTTTCATCAGCCCAAAGTGAAGCGTCAACTTCGAGGATGCTCTTGAGAGTATCAAGTGAAACTTCATCTTCGATGCCTTCGATGTTGATATCTTCTGCGTAAGGAACATAACCGATTGCTGTTTCTTTAGCGTCAACCTTACCATCACATCTGTTGAGGATCCATTCAAGAACACGAAGATTGTCACCGAAACCGGGCCACATGAAGTTGCCTTCGTCGTCCTTACGGAACCAGTTAACATTGAAGAACTTGGGAGCCTTATCTTCATCAAGACCTGCACCGATGTTGATCCAATGCTGCCAGTAATCAGCCATATTGTAGCCGCAGAAAGGAAGCATAGCCATGGGATCACGACGAACAACACCTACTGCACCTGCAGCTGCTGCTGTTGTTTCAGAAGCCATGATTGAACCTACGAATACACCGTTGTTCCAGCTCTTTGCCTGGTAAACAAGAGGAGCAAGCTTTGCACGTCTGCCGCCGAATACGAATGCTGAAACGGGAACACCCTGTGCATTTTCGAATTCGCTGCTGAGGCAAGGACAGTTAGCTGTGGGAGCTGTGAATCTTGAGTTGGGATGTGCACCCTTTTCCGTTGATTCTGCGCCGTTCCAGGGATTGCCGAGCCAGTCATTTGCATTTGTGGGAGGATTCTTGTCAAGGCCTTCCCACCATACAGTATTGTTTTCAAGATTATGAACAACGTTTGTGAAGATTGTACCCTGCTTTGTTGAAAGAAGAGCATTGGGATTTGACTTCATATTTGTACCGGGAGCAACACCGAAGAAGCCGTTTTCGGGGTTGATAGCATAAAGTCTGCCGTCTTCGCCCTTACGTATCCATGAAATGTCGTCGCCTACACACCATACCTTGTAGCCTGCCTTCTGATATCCTTCGGGAGGAATAAGCATAGCAAGGTTTGTCTTACCGCAAGCTGAGGGGAATGCTGCACAGATGTACTTGACTTCACCATGGGGATTTTCAACACCGAGGATGAGCATATGCTCTGCCTGCCAGCCTTCTTTCCAACCCTGGTATGATGCAATACGGAGTGCGAAACACTTCTTACCGAGAAGAACATTTCCGCCGTAACCTGAATTAACTGAGATAATTGTATTGTCCTGAGGGAAATGACAGATCCATCTCTTATCCTGATCGATGTCACACTTACAGTGAAGACCGCGAACCCAGTCATTGCTGTCGCCGAGAACTTCAAGAACATTCTTGCCGACTCTTGTCATAATAACCATGTTGAGAACAACATAGATAGAGTCTGTAAGCTCAATACCTGCCTTTGAGAAAGGTGAGCCAACGGGACCCATTGAGTAAGGAATAACATACATTGTTCTGCCCTTATAGCTGTCCTTAGCTATATCGTAAAGCATTTCATAGCATGCTGAGGGCTCCATCCAATGGTTTGTGGGGCCTGCCTCTTCTTCTGTAGGAGTACAGATAAGTGTTCTGTCTTCTACACGGGCAACGTCGTTGGGCTTTGTTCTGTGAAGATAGCATTCGGGAAGAAGTTCCTCGTTAAGCTTAATCATTTCACCTGTTGAACAAGCTTCTGCACGAAGTGCATCGATCTGCTCTTTTGAACCGTCGATCCAGACAATTTTATCGGGATTAACAAGTTCTGCTTTTTCTTTGATCCATTCAAGAATGGATTTGTTTGTGGTAAGCTCCATTAAATATTTCTCTCCTTTTTGGATTAATTTACAAATTATTTTGCGCAACTTCAACAAATTTTATACAATATTTTTGTAACTGTAAAAATAAGCCAAAATCATATATATAGTATCATTATTCGGGGTTTTTGTCAATACCCAACGAAGCAATTGCATTAAGATTTTCCTTTGCAATGTGACCGGCTTGGTACTCATAAAAAGCCTGAGATCCAACCATTGCCGCATTATCACCACAAAGTGAAAGCTCGGGCATATAGAGCTCAAGTTGACGCTTTTTACAAAGACTGGAGAGTTCACGTCTGAGCACTGAATTTGCAGAAACACCGCCTGCAACAACAATTTTTTTCTGACCGGTCAGCTCTGCCGCTTTCATCAGATTTTCAGTAAGGCATCCAACAACAGCTGAAATGTAAGATGCACCAAGGTCAGGGATATTTATAGTTTCACCCTTCTGATTTGCATTATGTATAATATTGATTACAGAAGTTTTAAGGCCGGAAAAACTAAAATCAAGAGGTGAACCGTCAATTCTCGGATGAGGGAATTTGTAAGCAGATGCATTTCCGTCTTTTGCAAGTTTATCAAGATTTGCACCTCCGGGATACGGAACACCCATTGCTCTTGCAGCCTTATCAAGACACTCTCCTGCCGCATCATCACGGGTTCTGCCGATTATTTCAAATTCAGTATAACTTTTAACATTGATTATATGACTGTGACCTCCTGAAACAACAAGTGCAAGGAATGGTGGTTCAAGGTCAGGATGGGAAATATAGTTTGCGGCGATGTGTGAACGCAGATGATGAACGGGAATCAAAGGTTTTCCCGTTGCAAAGGACAAACCTTTAGCAAAATTTACACCTACAAGCAACGCACCGATAAGACCGGGAGCATATGTAACTGCAATAGCGTCAACTGAATCATAGGTACAGTCTGCATCTTCAAGAGCTTTTTTTACTACTGCTGAAATGTTTTCAGAATGTCTTCTTGACGCAATTTCAGGAACTACACCGCCATATATTTTATGTTCTTCAACCTGAGATGAAATAACATTTGAAAGGACTTTTCTGCCGTCCTCAACAACAGCTGCGGCAGTTTCATCACATGATGATTCAATAGAAATTATTTTCATTCAGACACTCCTCACCAACAAAATATTTTGTCATAATATAGGCATCTTCCTTTGGTTTTGAATAAAAGCCTTTACGGACGCCTAAATTTTTAAAACCGTATTTTTTATAAAGATTCTGTGCTGCTTCATTCGACACCCTGACTTCAAGGGTTAAAATCAGAGCTCCGAGATATTCACACAAGTCTATAATCATTGTAAGCAACTTGTCCGCAATATGTCGTCTCCTCATATTTTCATCAACAGCAATAGTGCCGATATACATTTCATCCACTATATAATCACAGCAGATATAGCCAACCGGCTTATTCAGATATTTTACTGTAAAACTTCTTGAATATGGCTTTGAAAGATGCGAAAAAAATGCGTTTTCACTCCAGGGCTCTGAAAAACATTTTTTTTCAATCTCTGCAATAACAGGAATATCTTCATATTCCATCAGCTGCGTGCTAAAAAACAGGTCGGAATTCATAATTTCATCAATTGCAGCTGATATTTCATCTGCACATTTATCATATACAGACTGATCCATTCCGTACGGGTCCGAAATTCCGTCGCCTAAAAGAAATGTTTTCTCCGGTTCAACACCTATCATTATATTATACTGTTCATGTGAAAGACAGAAAATATAATCAGAATCCTTTACAATACGGGCAGAAATTCGCTGTGCTTTATGCGCTGTTATATCAATGCCTCTTTTTTTCATCGCTATGACTGCATTTTCACTCACGGGTGTGCCGTCAACAGCCGCCATACCAAAACTGTAAACATTAAAATATCCTTTAAAGTATTGAGTTTTTTGACGAAAAATGTATTCAGCCATGGGACTTCTGCAAGTATTTCCTGTGCAGACAAAAAGAATATTCATGTGTTCACCCCTTAGCATCATACCATGTTTTTCCGATATGAGCATCAACAGACAGACGGACTTTCATCTTAACGGCATTTTCCATCTCTTCTTTAAGAATCTGCATGGCTTTTTCGCTTTCATTTTCCGGTACCTCAATAATAAGTTCATCATGAACCTGCATTATGAGTCTTGACTTCATATTTTCATTACGCAGCCTGTTGAAAACTTTAACCATTGCAATTTTTATTATATCTGCCGCGGTTCCCTGTATAGGCATGTTTCTTGCAACACGTTCACCGAATGAACGCTGAATTGCATTGGATGCTGACAACTCAGGAAGATATCTTCTCCGATTGAAAAGTGTTTTGACATATCCGTTATTTTTTGCGTCAATTACAACATTTTCCATATACTTATTAACGCCTGAATAATGGTTAAGATAATTTTCGATATATTTTTTTGCTTCATATACAGACACTTTTATATCTTTACTCAAAGAAAAAGCCCCGATTCCGTAAACGATACCGAAATTAACAGCCTTTGCTCTGCTACGCATCAAAGGAGTAACCATTGAAAGCGGCATATTAAACACCTGTGATGCAGTAATGGCATGAATATCGTCATCATTATTGAATGCTTCAATCATGTTCGCATCATCAGCAAGGTCAGCAAGAACGCGAAGCTCAATCTGTGAATAGTCTGCATCAATCAAAACATTTCCTTCATTACTTATGAAAAATTTGCGCAGTTCCCTGCCAAGTTCCTGTCTGACGGGAATGTTCTGAAGATTCGGCTCAGTTGATGACAATCTGCCTGTCCGGGTTTCGGTCTGCTGGAATGTTGAATGTATTCTTCCGTCGACACCGACAACTTTAAGCAGTCCGTCACAATAAGTTGATTTCAGCTTCTGAATAGTTCTGTATTCAAGTATTGCAGGAATTATCGGATGCTCATCATAAAGACTTTCAAGCACTTCTGCGTTTGTTGAATACCCTGTTTTTGTTTTCTTTTTTACAGGAAGTCCTAATTTTTCAAACAGAACAACACCAAGCTGCTTCGGGGAATTAAGATTGAATTCTTCACCTGAATAATTATAGATAGTTGAAATAAGTTCATTAAGCTTTGCTTCAAGATTGATACCATATTCATGAATACCGGAAAAATCAACCTTAAAACCGTCAATTTCCATTGCTGAAAGAACTTCGGAAAGAGGAATTTCAATGTCATGCAACAGTTTCTCTTCACTGTTTTCAATTATATTTTCGTCAAGCTTCTTACAAAGCTCACGCATTACAGCACAGTCACGGACAGAAGAATTATCAGTATCAATATCAACAGCGATTCTGTAACTTTCAGATAATACGGACACTGAATATTCAGATGAATTTGGGTTGAGTAAATATCCTGCAAGAAGAATATCAAAAGCAATATTCCTGACGTTTATATTATTCTTAATGCAATGTGAGTAAAGACCTTTGCAATCAAAAGTATATTTTCTGATTTTTTCATCTTCCAAAAGACAAATGATATCAGAAAATTGCACATCTGAAACCTGATTACCGGAATTAACGTATGCAACTGTAAAATCTTCATTGAACAAGAAATAAAGTTCCTGACTCTTCTTTACTTT
Source organism: Clostridia bacterium (assembly GCA_017531385.1). GTDB lineage: Bacteria > Bacillota > Clostridia > Oscillospirales > Acutalibacteraceae > UBA1081. Next base: position 12,785 of record JAFXLD010000064.1, on the reverse strand, counting down.
TTTAATTATTACATCTGAATCTGACTCCACATATTCAATTTTTACTGATGATGCAACTGAATTCACAATAACAGTATCGCGAAGTCCTAATTTATCAATAAATTTCTGCATTTCAAGTTCAGTAAGAATCGTTTTTGCAGCTTGTTCATCCATTTTTCCGGGAACATACAAATTATAATCAGTTTCAACAGGAGCATCTTTACTGATAGTTCCAAGCGTTCTGCTGATGAATGCCATCTCTTTGCCGGCAGAAAGTTTTGTTCTGACAGACGGAGTAAATTCAAGTTCATCAAAATGTTCATATATATAATCAATAGATCCGTATTTTTTTATAAGATCAGTGGCAGTTTTTTCGCCAATTCCCTGTACGCCGGGGATATTATCGGAAGCATCACCCATCAGAGCTTTGACTTCAATAAGTTTAAGAGGCTCTACACCTTTATCTTCAATAATTTTTTCGATATCATAAACAACAGTTTCAGTTTTCCCGCCTTTGGGAGCTGCAAGAAGTACATTTGTTTTTTCATTTACAAGCTGAAGAGAATCTCTGTCACCTGTAGCAATATAACAAAAATCACCATCATTACAGCTATGTGCAAGTGTGCCGATAATATCATCTGCTTCCCAGCCCGGACATTCGAGCAATTTATAGCCGAGTGCTTTTAACAAATCCTTAAGAACAGGCATCTGCTGTGCCAATTCTTCAGGCATTCCCTTTCTGTTGCCTTTATATTCCCTATACATTTCATGTCTGAATGTAGGTGCATGAACATCAAATGCAATTGCCACACCTTCAGGTTTGTAAGTTTCCTTCAGTGAAAAAAGTATGTTAAGAAAACCGAAAATTCCGTTAGTGAATTTTCCGTCTTTTGTAGATAATGTTTTTATGCCGTAAAAAGCTCTGTTAACAATACTGTTACCGTCTAAAACAAGTAATTTCACATCTATCTTGTCCTTTCAGATATGCCTATTAAACCATTTTAAAGTAGTATAACATATTTTTTGAAAAAAGTAATGCAAAACTAAAAAAAATATGTTAAAATAATAAAAATATTTTTTCAAGGATACTTATAAATGAAGATAGGAAATGTAGAAATAGAAAAAACTGCAGCACTTGCACCTATGGCAGGCGTTGCAGATAAGACATTCAGAGAATTATGCAAGGATTTCGGTGCCGCACTTACCGTCAGCGAAATGGTAAGCGCAAAAGGCGTTTCAATGGGTGACAAAAAGTCGGGTGAACTTATGTATATTTCCGAAAAAGAACATCCGTCTTCGATTCAGATTTTCGGTAATGAGCCTGCAACAATGGCTGAAGCTGCTTTGTGTGCCGCAAAAATGAAACCTGATATCATCGATATCAATATGGGATGTCCCGCACCAAAAATTATAAAAGGCGGTGCAGGAAGCAAGCTTATGCAGAATCCTGAACTTGCTGGAAGAATTATAAAGGCTGTTTCATCTGCAGTAGATATTCCCGTAACAGTAAAAATCAGAACAGGTTGGGATAGCGATAGCTTGAATGCAATTGAAATGGCTGTAATAGCAGAAAACAACGGTGCTGCAGCCATAACCGTTCACGGAAGAACTAAGGAGCAGATGTATGCCCCTCCTGTGAATATCGAAATTATAAAAAAAGTAAAAGAATCTGTCTCAATTCCTGTCATCGGTAACGGTGATATTGATGATGCTTTTTCTGCAGCGAAAATGTATGAAACAACAGGTTGTGATCTTGTTATGGTCGGCAGAGGTGCGCTCGGCAGACCATGGGTATTTCAGCAGATTTCAGCCTACATGAAAAATGAAGTTATTTTACCAGAACCTCCAGTATCACAAAGAATGTTGATTATGCTCAGGCATATTGAGAATATATGCAATGACAGAGGTGCAAAAATCGGAATGAGAGAAGCAAGAAAACACGCATTATGGTACACAAAAGGCATAAGAGGTTCAGCTGAATACAGACGACAGATGTCGACTCTTGAAAGCATTGAACAGCTTCAGGAAATTGCATTTAAAATAACCAAAGAAAATGAATAAATTAAGGAGTCGGCACAATACCGACTCCTTTTATCGTTGAAAAAAATTATTCAGCTTTTTCTGCAGTAGTATTTTTTCTTGCTGCAATTTCGTCAACCATTTCTTTCTGTCTCTTCTCTGTAATCTTGTAGAAGAACATAGGAACTGCACAAGCAAACATACTGATTACACCTGAAAGAACAAGCATATTCCAGAGTGTATTTGCACCTTCTGCAGAGATATAACCTGTTTCTGAGTTGATACCTGCAGCGGCAAAAGAAATAACACCGATAAATGCACCTACAGCCATACCGATCTTATTGATAAGTGTCTGCATTGCGAAGCAGATACCTTCACCTCTTTCGCCTGTCTTCCACTCAAGATAATCAACAGTATCACCGATCATTGCATATGTGATGATATTATTAACACCCTGAGGAATACCGAGAAGAACCAGAGCGATCGCTGCAATAATAAGCTTCCAAGGAGCATCGTAACCTACAAAATACATAACAGCCATAACTACACCGCCGAAAATGTGGACAGCGATGTATGCCCATTTTTTGGTGAATTTCTTTGACATCCAGGGAACAAGAATTGATGCAACCAAACCACCGGGAACAACAAGCAAAGTAATAAGACTGTAAAGACCTTCATTATGAAGAACATATTTTGCAAAATAAAGACCGCCGGTGTATGTATAAACCATTCTGGCACCACCAAGAATACCGGAAAGAACAATAAGAAGAAGTTCTTTATTCTTGAAAAGGAGCTTCAGGTTGTGACCGAGGCTGGGAGGATTGTCATTAGCTGTAAAGCGTTCTTTTGTATGCTTAAATCCATAGAAGAACATGGGAATAGCTATAACTACAAGAACTAACGCACAGATGAAATATGTCCATTTGAGAGTATCAGCATTTGCGACTTCCTGCCCTTTAATAACAGTATCAATAAAAGTTGCTGCTGCATCTTCTGTTGTTAATCCCTGATTTGCAACAAGCTTCTGAATTTCAGAAGCTTTGTCAACCATAATTTTGTCAATATCAGTAGCTGTGTATCTGAATTTTGCAGTTACCGCACCTGTAATAATAGGAACAAAAACAGTAACAATACCTGCACCTAAAGTACAAAGAAGACGTGTAATTGTGAGAAGATTACCACGGACAACAGTATCGTTTGTCATACATGTTGAAAGTCCCCAGTAAGGAACATCGGCAACAGTATAAACAACAGACCATACAACATAAATAATAGCAACAATTATAAATGATGAAGTTGCTTTAGCCTGGAACGCAGGCAAGAAACATGCAATCGTCATAACAGCAATAGGCAACGCCATCCATTTAAGATAAGGTCTGCATTTACCCCATTTTGTACGTGTTCTGTCAACGATAGAACCCATAATAGGATCGTTAAAAGCATCAAAAATACGGGTTCCAAGCATAAGATATGCAACAGCCATTGAACCTGCAACAGAACCGATTGTTACTCCTTCAGCACCAAAGAGAAGTGCATCTGTAAGGAAAATGGTAAGATAAGAACCTATAATTGTACAAATGAAGTTCTGTCCGAAACCAGCTATGCCGTATGCAACAGCTTCCTTCGGCTGAATCCCCTTACCGGGCGTTGTTCCATAAACCTTGTGGAGCAACTTGATGTCATTTAGTTTACTCATTTTATCACCTTGCTATTTTTTTTGTATATTTTATCACAAAAACAAAAAAAATACAATACAAAAAGCATATTTAAATTTATAAATTTTATTTGAATAGTTCCAATAAAAACAGCAATACTAATAGTACAAACTTTGAAAGGTTGTGTTTTAAATGTCAAAAAACGAAAACTTAAAGAATTCTAATAACAATAACCAGAATTCAAAATCAAACTCTAACAATAATCAGAACAACAATCAGAATCAGAACAAAAACCAGAACAACTCTTCTCAGAACAGAAACAATAATAACAACAACTATTAATCATGGCTCCCAAACATGGGAGCTACATATTTTTTAACAAAATTAATTTTTTTTAATTTTCCTCTTGCCTTTATTGAAAAAATATATTATAATACCTAATGAAATTTGAAGTCCAATTTCTGTCATGCGGCGTGTTGGTCCTGTGCGACGGAGCGCTGTGAACCATGTCAGGCGGGGAACCGAGCAGCATTAAGCGGTCTGCCCGTGCGATACAGTTCGCCTGCACGCCGTGTGACCGAGGTTGGACTTCTCTTTATACCCCTATAGGAGTAGCATAAATTGTATAGAGTATTATACAGAAAGTGGCGTCCTCAGACATTCAATGATGTTGCAGGTCAGCCACATATCACAGACACATTGATGAATGAAGTTCGCGAAAACAGGCTTGCCCATGCTTACCTTTTTACAGGTTCAAGAGGTACGGGCAAGACTTCGTGTGCTAAAATTCTTTCAAAGGCAATAAATTGTCTTCATCCGACAAACGGAAATCCCTGTAATGAATGTGATATCTGCAAAGGAATCGACAATGGTTCTGTTCTTGACGTTGTGGAAATAGATGCTGCAAGTAACCGTGGTATTGATGATATCCGTGCTTTGCGTGAAGAATCAGCGTTTACACCTGCACAGGCAAAATTCCGTGTTTATATCATTGACGAAGTACATATGCTTACAATCGAAGCATTCAATGCGCTTCTAAAAACACTTGAAGAGCCGCCTGAGCACATTGTTTTTATTCTTGCAACAACTGAAGTTCAGAAACTTCCGTCAACTATACTTTCAAGATGTCAGAGATTTGATTTCAGAAGAATCTCAGTTGATTCAATCGTAAAAAGGCTTAAATATGTTGCTGAAAAAGAAAATGTTTCAATTGATGATTCGGCAGCTATGCTGATTGCCAGAATTGCTGACGGCGGTATGCGAGATGCACTTTCAATTTTTGACAGATGTCTGAGCATATCTGAAAATGTGAATACTGCTGTTGTTTCCGATGCTGCAGGAATTATGAGTAAAGATTATCTTTTCACTCTGTCTTATGCATTCAAAAACAAGGATACATCAAAAGCTTTATCGGTAATTGATGAGTTACACAATTCATCATGTGACACAGAAAGACTTTGTACTGAGCTTACAAATCATTTCAGAAGTCTTCTTATTATAAAATCGGTTAAAAGACCGGAAGATATTCTTATAGGAACAAATGAAGAACTGGAAGAGCTGAAAAGACTTTCTTCACAATTCAGTATAGAAGAAATCCTTAATATAATGAACATTCTGTCTTCTGCAATTGCTTCAATAAAAGTTACGCAGAACAGGCGGATTGAAACTGAGATGGCAATTATAAAAATCTGTTCACCCGAAGCATCCACCGATATTTCTGCACTTTTCTCCAGAATTGCAGAGCTTGAAGATAAAATAAACAAGTTGAGTTCAGGTCAAGTGGTTATAAACACCGCAGCAACAGAAAACACTTCTGATGACAAGAAAACAGACGTCTTCCCTGTTATTCCTGAAATTAAAAATACAGAAACAAAAAATGCCGTTGATTTAAATTCATTGGAATTTGAAGATGACAGTGACGAATATGATGATTTTGATTTATACGATGTTCCGCCACCTCCTTCAGATGCACCGATATTTGAAAATGAACCGTTTTTTGATGATCCACCGTTCGACATTGAACAGACAACTGATAATCCGGTAATGTTTGATGCAGAACCAACAACAGATACATTACAGTTTGATGACGAACCTGTATTTGATGCTCCTCCCGTGTTTGATGACGAACCTGTTGAAACTTCTCCTGTATTTGATGCACAGCCTGCTCCTCAAACACAAACATCAGGCAATATTACCAGGATATGGACCAATTGTATTATTGAAGCTGAGCGTGAATGTCCTCCGGTAACAGGACATCTGCTTGGTACAAAAGCAGAAATAAACGGTAATATTCTTACTGTTTACAATTATAATTCTGTGTTACCGATGATTTTTCCGATAGTGAAAGATAAACTGACTCAGGTAGCACGAAAAATAACGGGCAATAACGAATTGACCGTAAGATTAGGATAAATTAAAACGGAGGAATTATAAATATGAAAGCAAGAATCCCAAACGCAAATCAGGGCGGAAACATGATGCAAAAAATTCAGAAAATGCAGGAAGAAATGGCTAAGACTCAGGCTGCTGTTGAAGAATCAGAGTTTTCTGCTTCTGTAGGTGGCGGTGCTGTTGAAGTTACAGTTAACGGCAAACACGAAGTAAAAGGCATAAAAATGCAGCCCGAAGTTGTTGATCCCGAAGATATCGATATGCTCGAAGACCTTCTTCTTGCAGCAATCAATGAAGCAATGAGAAAAGCAGATGAAGCAATGGAATCTGAAATGGGAAAACTCACAGGCGGACTTAACATTCCCGGAATGGGTGGTTTATTCTGATATGCAGTATAATGCCGTTCCGTTACAAAAGCTGATTGAACAGTTTGAAAGAATGCCGGGGATCGGCAGAAAAACTGCTCAGAGAATAGCTTTTTATATACTCGGATTACCGAAAAATGAATCTACGGCAATTTCAGATGCAATTATTGATGCTTGTGAAAAAATTCATAAATGTTCATTGTGTTCAAATCTCACAGAAGATGAATTTTGTCCCATCTGCAAAAACGATAAACGTGACCATTCGGTTATTTGCGTTGTAGAAGATTCTCAGAGTTTGATCGCTATAGAAAAAACAAAGGAATTCAGCGGCGTTTATCATGTTTTACACGGAGCAATATCTCCCTTGGACGGTATTGGTCCCGAACAACTTACAATCAAAGAGTTGCTTGCCAGATTAAATAACGATGATATCAGAGAAATAATCATTGCAACAGATTCTGACATTGAGGGTGAAGCTACTGCAATGTATTTATCAAAACTGATAAAACCGTTCGATATAAAAATATCAAGAATTGCTTTCGGTCTTCCTGTCGGCACTGACATTCAGTATGCAGATGAGGTCACTCTTTCAAGAGCAATCGAAGGCAGACGATCAATATAAACGGAGGATTTAGCTATGGATAAAAAATATGCAATCACCTATGACATTGGTACTACAGGCGTAAAAACATGTGTTTTTGAGATATCGGACACAATAAAACTCCTCGGCGGAGCCTCTAAGGGTTATGAATTATATGTTTTTCCTGATGGCGGTGCTGAACAGGATCCCGACGAGTGGTGGAGTGCAATGTGTGACACAACAGAAGAAGCTCTGCAGAAATCCGGTATCGAAGCAAAAGAAATCAGCGGTATTTCCTTCTGTTCTCAGATGCAGGGGGTTGTTCTTGTTGACAAAAACGGTAATCATGTTCGCAGAGCAATGAGCTATATGGATCAAAGAGCCAGAGAAGAGCTGAAAAAAGGTATTGCTCACGGTCCTCAGATTGCAGGTGCAAACATTCCTAAACTTCTCAAATCACTGCAGATAACAGGTGCTGTTGCCGCATCAGTCAAAGACCCTGTCTGGAAATACAAATGGGTTGAAGCGCATGAACCCGAAAATTTCAAAAAAGTTCACAAATGGCTTGATGTCAAGGAATATCTTATCTGCCGTATGACAGATAAATGCTGTATGACTCCCGACTCTGCTTTTGCAACAATGCTCTATGATATCAGAAAAGGCAAAAACTGCTGGAGCAAAGAAATGACAGATATGCTGGGTGTAAAATTTGAGCACATGCCCGAGATTAATGACTGTACAGCAAAAATCGGTGAGCTTACAGAAAAGGCAGCTGCAGAGCTTCATCTTGTTCCCGGAATTGCAGTTTTCGGCGGTGGTGGTGACGCTTCTCTTATCGGTGTCGGTGCAGGATCAGTTGAACTTGGTGATACACATATTTATTCCGGTACATCAGGATGGGTTGGCACAATTGTTAACAAAAGCATTGTTGATGCGTCAGCAATGATTGCAGCAATTGTCGGTGCCGATCCCGGAAAATATACATATTTTGCTGAACTGGAAACTGCCGGTAAATGTCTTGAATGGGCAAAAGACCATCTTTGTCTTGACGAAGTCGGAATTTACCTTAAAAAAGAACAGGTAACAGACTCTTATGAAGCAAAATATACAAGCCTTTATGACTATATGTCTGAAGTAATTGAACAAGTACCCGCAGGTGCAAACGGTGTTGTATTCACGCCATGGCTTCACGGTAACAGATGTCCCTTTGAAGATCCTAATGCAAGAGGTATGTTCTTCAACCTGAGTCTTGAAAGCGGAAAGTCAGAAATGCTTCGCGCTGTTATTGAAGGTGTTTGTATGCATCTTCGTTGGTTTATTGAAGTTCAGGAAAAGAAAGTCAGAACATCTCAGCGTGTGCGTTTTGTCGGTGGTGGTGCATTGTCATCCGTAACTTGTCAGATTCTTGCTGACATTACAGGAAAAACAGTTGAAACTGTAAACAGTCCTCAGAATGTCGGCGCTGTCGGTGCTGCAGTTATTGTTGCTTGCGGTCTTGGTATGATAAACAGTGTAAGTGATGCAAAAAAACTTATTCCCGTTGTGAAAACTTACCACCCAAGAACAGAAAACAAACCCGTTTATGACAAGCAATTTGAGATTTTCAAGAATTTATACAAATCAAACAAGGCCAATTTTGCCGCTCTTAACGGTTAAGTTGCCGAAAGGAAGAAAACAATGATCGAATTAACAACTGTTTTTGATTCAATTTTTTCAGAGCTTAAACCTGTTACTGAAAAATTAGGATTCAAAGCAGATATACCAACAAATACAGAAAAAGGTGCTACTCCCGTATTCACAAGAGACGCCTCTTATTTCCTCGCTTTCAGCGGCGAAAAAGGAAAAATCAGAATTCTCTTTAACGACAATAAAATAAGACTTCTCACAGGTGAAAAAGATGCTGCAAGCGAAGATGACAGCGATTACACACTGATTGCAAGTTACCTGATGATTCTTGATGAATACGACAACAGAGACTTAAAATCTGTCATTAATGAACTTGTTGAAAATATCAATGAATCATTCACGCCAAAGCAGATTGCTAAAAGACAGCAGAATGTTAAAGCACAGGCAACTGTTTCCCGTGCAGCAGTAAAAAACGGCAGTCTTTTTTATGATCCTGCAACACTTGCTGTAAGACTTGCAACACTTTACCCCGAATTAAAAGATCTGTACAGAATGCATCTTGAAAAATATGATGAATTCTTATGTGAAGATTTCTTTATCAACAATGTGAATCCCCGTGTGTATGAAACTCTTAAAGAGAATAATCCCCAGAAGCTCAAAAAACTGTTTTCAATAATCAATGAAATATATGCAGACGGCACTAATGAGGTTCAGGATGTTATTATTGTCACTATGCTTGCTTCTTATGATTTGGACGGTGGTATGCATCAGACAGTCCTTGACAATCTCAGTGATTTGGTTGTTGAAGATTTTATCAAAGTTTATAATATTCTGAAATCAAGCAAAAGTGCAAGGCTCAGACTGGAGAATCCCCCCAAATACAAACCTAAGAAACAGAAAAAGAAAAAATCAATGATGTCTGCACTTGCAGGGCAATAAAGAATTAATACCCATTCCGTTGAGAATGGGTATTTTTATATAAATTTTTCAATTTAATATTGAAAATTCACAGCAATATTGCTATAATAAATGTGTAAAAAATAGTAATGGAGTGTGAATTTATGAATAATTATGTCATTACAATTGCCAGAACCTGCGGCAGTGGCGGTAGCTATGTTGGAGAATCTCTGGAAGAAAAACTTAATATAAAGCTTTACGGGCAGGACATTTTGCAGTTAGCATCGGAAGACAGTGGCATAAGTCTTGATTTATTTGCAAGATCCGATGAAGAATTAAAAAGCAATCCCCTGTTCCGCTTCACAAAATACATCTATAACGGCGAACTTATCCCTCCATCAAGCAGTGATTTTACATCACAGGAAAATCTTTTCAACTATCAGGCTAAAGTTCTGAAAGATCTTGCGGAAAAAGAGAGTTACATAGTTATCGGACGTTGTGCTGATTTTATTCTTAAAGATAATGAAAATCTTGTCAGAGTATTTATATATGCAGACAAAGCCGACAGAGTCCAAACTGAAGCAGAGCGTCTTTCTATTTCAGAAAAAGAAGCTGAAAGCAGAGTTGACAAAGTCGATAAAAAGAGAACCAATCATTATAATTACTTCACAGGCAATGAACGTGATGACATGACGAACTATGACATCTGTCTGAACACTTCCGTACTTTCTTATGATAAATGTGCTGATATAATCATTGATTATATGAAAATGCGCGGAATTATCTGAACTAAATGATATATTGAAGGGCTGTATCAAAAAGATACAGCCCCGGTTTTTGTCTAAATATTAATCAACGGTATATGTAATAGGATTCTCATAATCTCTGTCTGCACAAAGTGTAAGAGACGGATTTATCAGATCATATATTGAAGACCACTGTGTTGAGTATACTCTACCCTCTTCATCAGGAGGTGTTTCCTTGAATGACACACTGTTAAGAAGCCCCATGCCTTCTTCTGCAGTAAGAACACCGTCATTTTCTTTTAATGTGTTCATAAGAACCGCATAACGGTCTTCACCCTGTTTTTCATATTCAAACGGAACATCATGAAGATAGAAGTTTGTGGCTGCCTGATACTTTCCTTCTTTTTCAGTTACAACCATCTCATTATTAACATATGATACAACAACACTGTCACCTGTTGCATCAACTATCTGAAGATGAAAACAACCGTTTGCTGATGCATGCATATCAAAATTAGACAACATATCAACAGCTTCTTTTACTGTTGATGCCTTATCCAACAAAATACGGATTGCAAGAGTTGTTCCGACATCAACTTTGTCTGTCTGCTGATTAGTAGGCGGAGCCTGCAACTGCAAAACACCGACAGCCAGACCTTTTTCGTTAACGCCGTCAAGCGGGAAATACGGAACGCCGAGAGTAACTATCCTGTCCATCAATGCTTCGGGAGTATATGTATCGTTATATCCCAAAAAGCTGAGATTTACAACAGAAACAGACTTATAACCATTTTTTGGTGCTGTTTTTACTACAGCAAGGTCTGTAAGCTGATTATCAAGATTTCTTCCGAATATATAACCTTTTTCAGGTGTCTCCGCAATAAAGGTGCTGCAAGCAAGCTGGGGCACTTCATATTCGATATTTATGGGGAGACCTTTGAGCATAATGCGAAGAATATACTGAGCAAGTTCATCTTCATTGTTCACGCCACCCTCTTCAAGCAATTGGTCAAGCTTGTAGTCAGCAACATAATCAATATTATATATGCCGTTTTCTGTATCAGCATCAACACTGAGAATTGTTCTTAATTCACCCTGGAAAATTAAAAGTGCAATACCTATTATTACTACCAAAACACCAACAACAGATAAAGCAATAATTTTACCTATCTTCTTATTTTTTTCCTTTTCCATAGCTGTTTCCTCCGTAAAAAAGAATATTGTTAATTTTATTATAAAATCATGTATATTTACTGTCAAGATGCTACTGTAAATTTTACTTTTAATTAAAAATCCGTACACATATATGAATTTTATTACACAATCAAAAAACTCAAATAATTTTATTTCTAATAAAACTCCAATTGTTTTCCTTATCTTTTTCAAAATAATCACAAACATACGGTAACACAAAATCAAATGTATCAGCCAGACATTTTCTGCTTTTTTCAAACAACAGAACAATTGACCATGCGTGCATTCCTATTATACCGTCAGATTTAAACAAGTGATATTTTACATTGTTCGATCTGAGACTTTCTGCAAAATCAAATGCTTCATATCTGAGCAGATCTTTATCTCCCCATGTGATAAATGAAGGCGGAAAGTGTTCATTTATCTGTGGTGAATATAAATCTCCATCTTTAGTATTCAGCAATTCCTTTATTTTATCATACGGCATACCGGAAAAAGAAGAAATCATCATTTTCATATCAGGAAACCGTGATTGTTTTTTCTGAGGGTCAGTAAGTCTTTTCAAATCATAACAACCACAGTGAGACACAATTGCTTTAATATTAAAACTATCCATATGTCTGAAACAGATATTAAGTTTATCAAAAATTGTCTTATCAGTCATGCAGGATGCAACATATGCCACATAGTAACCACCTGCACTTTCACCGCCGATAACAATATTTTCAGTATCAATATTATATTCATCAGCATGATCTAAAATAAAATCAATCGCACTGAATATCTCATGTAATTGCCCGGGAAAAACTTTCTGAGGTGCATAAGTATAGCTTACAGATGCGGTAAAAAATCCTTTTTTTGCCCATTCTGAAATGTAAGCATTTCTCATTTCAGTGATGCCTGATATCCAACCGCCGCCATGGATATAGATAAACAACGGTTTTTTCTTATTCAGAATATCTTTGCGTGAATAGGTGTTGATATATTGAAATTTTTCATCTCCGTATTTCAATTTCTTTGTATATACTAATTCATAGGGAGTTGGTCTGTAAGTTACAGCATATGCCAATAATTCCGTAAAATTATAAAAATACTGACCCACGATACCTCTTGCATATAATTTGTTCATAAAAAATCTCCTTTAGTTTTATTATGAAAAAAGAGCACATGCTGAAAAATGCAGTGCTCTCTTTGGTGCTGGTGACCGGACTTGAACCGGTACGGTATTGCTACCGAGGGATTTTAAGTCCCTTGCGTCTGCCGATTTCGCCACACCAGCCTAAACATCAAACATATTATAGACCATAAGTAACCAATTGTCAATATAAATAAT
>JAFXLD010000063.1 GCA_017531385.1 Clostridia bacterium | reverse complement strand
GAGCTTGCGGAGTTCTTCGGTGTCAATTACAGAAAGGATTTTCTGAATATATAATCAACCCGACAAACAATTATTTGCGGAGGATGAATTTATGAATGTAAAGGAATATATCGAGAATAATTGGGATAATACAACCCGTTTATTTACAGAGGATGATGATACATTAATAGGCTTGCCGCATCCCTATACTGTGCCCTGTATAGAAGGGAAATTTCAGGAAATGTATTATTGGGATGTTTATTTCACAAATGTAGGTCTGATAAAATCGGGACGTTTGTCACAGGCAAAAAATAATGTGGATAATATGTGTTATCTGATAAATAAATTCGGATTTGTTCCTAACGGAAACCGCACTTATTATCTTTCCCGTTCACAACCACCTTTTCTTTCACAAATGGTTCGCTGCATTTACGAGCAGACGGGAGATATCAGGTGGCTTGATGAATGTTACAAGGCTCTTGAAAAAGAGTATAAATTCTGGGAAAATGAACGTCAGACGCCCTGCGGACTTAACCGATATTACGGAAGCTTTAACCGTGATGAGCTGATGAGCTTTTGCGGACTTTTATGCAATCGCTTCAATATCGAAAAGCCTGATGATGAAAGCATTGCAGAGTGTTACGGTAAGGCTATGTATTCTTTTGCGGAAAGCGGATGGGATTGCAACAGCCGTATGGGGCTTGACTGTTATAATTATGCTTGGGTGGATCTGAATTCTTTGCTGTTTGGTATGGAAAGTGATATGGCGTTTTTTTCTGCCGAGCTTAAAAACGGATGCGAGGCAATGTGGAATGAAAAAGCAAATAGCAGACGAGAGATGATGAAAAAGCTTTTATGGGACGATAAATCGGGGGCTTTCTATGATTATAATTTTGAAACAGGAAAACAAGCTGATATTATATCGGCCGCACAGTTTTATCCGTTATTTTCAGGTGTATGCACTAAAGAAGAGGCTGAACGCACGGTTGAATTATTATCTGAAATCGAAGCAGAGTTCGGTGTGGCTTGCTGTGAAAAAAGAGAGGATTTATACGGCCTGCAGTGGGACTACCCGAACGGATGGGCTTGCCTGCAATATTCTGTAGTGCACGGGCTTTTGCGTTACGGCTACCGCAAGGAAGCACTTCGCATCGCTGAAAAATATAAGCGTTTAGTGGAAAAAGTCTTTGAAGAAACCGGAAAATTATGGGAAAAATATGATGTTACAACGGGCACTGTTTCACATAATAAAGAATATGAAACTCCTGCTATTATGGGGTGGACGGCCGGTGTTTATATTGATTTTTGTTCCTTGACGGGAGAATAAATTCAAGAAGAGATAACTGTAAACAAAGAAAACAATGTCGCAAGGAGATTTTTTTTATGAACAGATATTTCAAACATACTCCTGCAGTTTTTGCAGTTGACAAGTACTATCAGATTATGATGCCATGCGAAGGTTCCTGCTTTTTCTTTGTAAAGGTTGGAGATAAATTTTATTATGATGAATCAAACGGAATCATGTGTTCAAGGAGTAAAATACATAGGGTAGAAGTGCCGTCGGATGAGCTTGATAAAGCCGGAGAATATACTGTTTGCATCCGACCGATTATCATAAGAAAAGCATACTTTTCAAAAACAAAAAAGGTGATTGAAAAGACATATAAATTTTACCCCATACCCGAAAACAACATCAGAGTATATCATATCGCTGATGCCCACAATAATATTGAAGAGCCGATAAAAGCTGCAGAAACTTTCGGAAGCATTGATTTTCTGATTTTAAATGGTGATGTTATTGAGGACAGCAACAATCCCGCGAATTTTATGAACATATATGTAATTGGTTCCCGTTTGACAAAAGGTGAGAAACCTATAATTTTCTCAAGGGGCAACCATGATTTAAGGGGTAATTTTGCTGAGAAGTTTGCAGAATATACACCTACTCATCTGGGCAACACGTATTACAGCTTCCGCCTCGGTAATATCTGGGGAATTCTGCTTGACTGCGGTGAAGACAAGAACGATGACCACGAAGAATACGGTTACACGGTTGCATGCCATGTGTTCAGAGAACGTCAGACAGATTTCCTGAAAAAAATAATCGAAAATAAAGAAAGCGAATACGAGGCCGAGGGCGTAAAACACAGACTTGTTATTTCTCACAACGCTTTTGTTCACAGATATCAGCCTCCATTTGATATCGAACAGGATATTTTTGCCGAATGGTCGAAGCTTCTCAGAGAAAATGTAAAACCTGAGGTTATGATTTGCGGCCATGCACATGAGTTGAATATTTATTATCCAGAAAACAGCGAATGGAACACCAACGGCAGCATTTGTCCCGTTGTGATCGGCAGCACGGTTGAAAAGAATAAGCCTGTTTATTTCGCAGGTTGCGGTTATGTTTTTAATGATGAAAATATTGATATTATTTTCACAGACAGCAACGGTGAAGTGTTAAGAAAAGAACAATTGCACTTTGAAAATAAATCATAATAAACTTTGACAGATAACAGACATGATTGTAATTATGTTTTGTATACGGTATAATAATTTCGAAAAAATAATTATTTGTAAGGGATTAAACTATGGATGTAAAGAAAAATATAAACTTTTATCTTGTTACGGATACGCACTATCTTAATAACGTGTTGGAACCCGGTGGAGAAGCCTTTGAAAAAAACATGGTCACAGAACAGTTTTTTGTTAAGGAAAGTGGTGCGATTATAAGCTCAACTTTCGACAAAATTATTGAAGACAAAGAAACTGATATTGTTATTCTTCCGGGTGACCTTGTAAAAAACGGTGAAAAAGAAAGTAATAATGGGTTTCTGAAAGAGCTTTATAGACTTAAAGAAAATGGTAAAAAAGTTTATGTTATAACAGCCGGTCACGATTATAACGACTCTGCCTATGTCTTAAAAGGTGATGGTCGTGCGCCTGTTGAGGGTACAGACTATGACGATTTGTGTGAAATGTATGGCGATTTCGGTTATGGTGATGCTATTGCATTTGATGAGCCGACACACTCTTATGTTGTAGAAATCAGTAGTGGTGTGAGAATGCTCGCAATTCATTGTGACAGTAAGGGCCAACCAAAAGGTACGATGGATGACAGACTTATGGCTTGGGCAAAAGAACAGCTTGATAAGGCAAGAAAAGACAACTGCTTTGTTTTTGCAATTTGTCACTATCCGATTATTCCACCTGTACCTGTTTTTGAGTTAGTTGGAGATGCAAAAATAAAGGATTGGAGAAAGATTGCTTCGTTTCTTGCTGATAACGGAGTTGAACTTGTGCTCACAGGTCATATGCATATTCAAAGCATAAACGAGTTTTATTCAGAAAAAGGCAACCGCCTCATTGATGTATGTACATCTGCTCTTGTGGGAAGCCCTGCAAAATACAGAAAAATCACCATAGATGAAAATTCTGTTCTTAAGGTTAAAACACTTGATGTGCCTGATTTTGGATGGGACTTAAACGGTCTTACACCTCAAGAGTATTTTGATAATCATTTCTCTTCTGCGATTGTTGCAAGAGTACGTGGCGCACTGGGCGGTGGAAATGGAATTGTAAAGCACCTTAAGGCATTTGCAAGAAAGCGCTTTGACAAAATGACGGTTAAGTCATTAAAGCGTTTG